>NZ_JACFSZ010000003.1 GCF_014805525.1 Rhabdothermincola sediminis
GCATACAGTCAGCAGCCATCGGGGCCTCCTCGGATCGGCGTCTTCCAACAACACCGAGTCCAGCGAGGCCCCGACCCACACGGGTGGACCCCTACACGCCCCTCATCCCACGATCACGCGCAGTGCCATCGATCGCTTCCTCGGGACGGCTCCTCGCATTGCGCATGAGCAAGGTTCGAGAGTTGCGGATCTTCGCCGATACGACGTGACGGGCGATCTCGAGACCACCCTGGCTCGCCACGATCACCTGACGGCGTCGAAGCTCGACGTGCTTGGACGGCAAACCGTGAGCCATACCCGAGAACCATCCACCTGATGAGAACCAGCAGACAGGAACCTCACGGGCAAACAGTTCGCGCAGGAGCGGCGTCGAGACCTCGACGTTGCCGTGTAGGCACAACTGGGAGACGTCGATCAACGGAACGGAAGCAAGGCGCTCACCCTTCCTCGTCACCTCGATACGGCCGTGGTTCTTCCGCACGACCGCTCCTGGCTCGGTGACGTACAGGGGATGCGGAGCATCGTCCGAAGGGATCAACCTGCGTGCGGGGAGTGACTGCCTGGTGAGCAGCACGTTCGTCTCGTCCGGCAGGCACAGTCCGACGAGGGAGCAACGTGGACACTTGGGGCTGTCCAGCAGCGGGGGTGGCGCGACGCCGGAGGCCGCCGTAGCCCGCAACTCACGAACCAACTCGAGCGTGCGACCGACCAATGCCTCGTCGAAGTCGACCCGGACCCTGCGCCTGGCCCCTGCGAACCACAGGTACCCGTGGGTGCAGCGGTAGCCTGCTTCTCGGAGTAGCAGGCCCTGCACGCACAGCTGCACACGCTCGGGCTCCCAGGCCCCTTCAGGGATATCGGGTGGCACCCCCTTCTTGTGGTCGACCGGAACAACCTCTCCCTCAGCCGCCTCCACGACGTCGCAGGTGGCCACCAGACCCAGGCGGTCGGATGAAAGCCTCAGAGACCGAGCGATCTTGAGATCCCCTTCATCCTCGGGGAGTGGGGCTCGTCCAGATGGCTGCTCGGAGTGGCGGTGACGCCACGCGCCCTCGACGGTATCGGCGTTGTGAACGAACCTCGATTCGACCCACTCGAGGAAGAAAAGGCGGGGGCAGTAACAGAACTCGTTGACCATCCGGGCAGGAACCAGCTCCGGTACGTCGCTCACGGTCGCGTCGCTGATCACACCCTGTCGTACGACCGTGCCGTGACATCGGTTTCACCCACACGCCGGGATCGCAGCGACCAGACCGGCCTGTGGCCGGTCTGGTCGCCTCAGGGTACTGGAAGGAACAACCCGAGCGAGAAGTGGGCCAACGCCCCGAGACACATCGGACCCGAGACCGGCACGTCGAACTCGAGCTCGACGTGCCTGGCGGGCCGGGCCAGTCGTAGCGATCGGCCTGGCCGGTGCCTCCGGAAGTACATGGCCGACGGATCGGCGTCGACCGTGATCCTCCCCTCGGGTAGCCCGCGGTGGCCGAGCTCATCCCGGACTTGCTCCACCACGTGCTCATCCAGCGGCCGGCGGTCTTTCGGGTACCGCGTGATCACGAACGGCGTGACCGTCCGCCAGCGGTGCGACGCCGTGGTGATCTCCGGAGCAACCCGATCGATCGGACCGAGCCCCTCGAGCACCATGCGTAGCGGCGGCACCTCCTTCAAATATCCGGAGCGAAGCCACCGCAGGTTCGTCAGCGCTCTGACGTGCTCGTCGTCGAAGCCTTCCGGCGCCCAGATCACCGCAGAATCGAGGTAGTCACCGGCAGTCGCGAACACCAGGTAGTGGGCGTGCTGGTGCTGGTCCGTTCGACGCCCAGCTTCCGCTCGACCTGACAGCGTGTGCGAGCCATCCGGTCCCTTGCTGAGCGCCGCCTGGCGGAGCAGGTCCGCCACGGCGAGGCTCTGACGGACGTGAACAGGGGCTCGGCCGTCGAGCCGGAATCGAATGGCGCTCGGGCGCCGACGGACCACGAAGCGGCCACGGGTCTGCTCTGCCGGACTCGACCCTGTCGACACATACGGCACGAGACGGGCGCCCGAAGGCCACAGCCGCTTCGAGCTGCGGATCTGAGCGGGTGTCTCCGTCAGCGCCTCGCGATCGAGCGGCGCCTCGGCGACCAACAGGTCCACCACCTCGCCCTCGGCGGGGTGAGTGGGATCCAACGGATGCCAGCGGATAGGGCGGTCCTCGGGCACGGCATCGGTCAAGGTGATCTCGCAGAGCGACTCACCTCTCCCGAGGAAGGGGATCTGTTCGACGAGACGAGCGAGCGCCTCATGCTGTTCCGGGGTGAGATCGACCTCCCAACGAACGATCGCTCCGCGGTCGGATCGGCAGGCGAGAAAGGTGTCCAGCGCCAGATCGCGCTGGTAGTCACCCGCGGTGTGCTTGTCGGCGGGCAAGAAGTGGCGCGTCAGACCGGGGCGCACGGGATCCGTGCCGTAGACCGGCAGTGCCGTGAGCTGCTCCAGGAGGCCGTGGACCACGCCCTCGGGAAGGTCGGGGCAGCGGGTCTTCCAGACTGCGTACAGCGTCCGCAGGATGCGGCGAGGAGCAGGTGGCCAGTCGGCCACCGCCTCGTTCGTGTGGGCCCCCCACGGGGTGGCGTGGATGCGCCCCCACGGGTACCGGAGCTCGAGTGTGACACTCACGTCGCCTGCTTGGCCTTCTTCTTGGCCTTGCTGGCCCACACCACGGTCCACACGGGATCGACCCCGTCGAGCTCAGGAGTCCCCGCGACGAGCTGCGAGATCTGCTCGGCGTACTGGCCCGGTTCCCCGAGAGGCTCTCCTGCCTCGTCGACCACGGGGTCAGTCGACACGTCGAAGTCGCAGAACGTCCGCAGCCGCAGTCCGCGCTCCAGCAGCGACGCAAGCTCCCAGTAGGCCACCATCTTGAGCAGTTCCGTGGCTGCGTCGCTCAAGCGATAGGAGCGGAGCTGACCGAGATCGAGGCTCCACCGCAGCAGGATGCTACGGGCGGTGTATTCGACCCGGTGGTGCGGCACGGTGCCATAGCCCTCCGCGGTCTTGCCGGGCTCCCTGAGCTTGTTCGAGACCTGGTCGAACTTGACCCCACCCGAGTGGGCCTCACGCACGTCGACCGCGTCGATCACCGAGGTCACGGCGCGGGCCATCTTCGGCTGCGCGGTCCACTGCTGCTGGGCGAAGAAGACGCCGTGGAGCAGGCAGAGCGGGTCGATCTTGAAGAGCCGCTGCGCGAAGTCGGCGTGGTCGAGCGGGCGATCTTCCCGGAGGCCGAGCCTGTCGGGAAGCTCGTCACGCATCGTGGAGCCGTTGGCCGTCGCGTCGAGGATGTACGCCGACGCGAGCCGGTGAGCCTCGGTACGGCTCGACGCAAGGAACGAACCGTCTTCGGCCTCGACCCGCACGTAGGGCAACGCTTCGAGAGCCGGCTCGGGTCGCGATTGGTCGCCCGCGACGATCCACCCGACCGCCTCGAGGCGGTTGGCCATCGACTGCGGTGATTCCACCAGGACGCAGTCGACCCAGGTCCCCGTCTCCGGATCCCAGGCCTCGAAGCGGGCCGCTCCGAGATCGGGGAAGCCCGTCGGCTGGAACCGGGGCGACGGTCGGGGCTCGAGGTCGATGGTGAACGACCGGCGCAGGGTCATGCGATCTCCTCCTCGGGAGTGCTGGTCATGTCGGGAAGGGAAGGGTTGGCCGTGCGAATGACACGGCTGAGCTCGGCGGGAAACATCGGCACCAGGGCAGCGTCGAGAACTCGGGCTCGGGCCAGCTCGGCCCGGGGGTGGAGGCGCAGCGGGACGTCGATGCCGTACTGACGCAGGCGGCCGGCCGCCAACCGCAGAGCGGTCGCGCCGTCACCCCTCGCGACAGCGGTGACGTGCTCTGATATCGGGTGGAATCGAACCTGGATCCCGGACTCCCCACCGGCGCGGAGCGCCCATCGTTTGAAAAAGGGCGCATTCGTGGCGAAAACCGGCCCGAGCGAAGCCGACGGCGTGGGCTGCTCGCCGAGCTCCTTCCACGGGAGGTCGTCGAAGCGGAACCCGGTCCAGTCCAACATCACCAGCGCCTCGAGCCAGGCGGCGAACTCCTCGTCGTCAAACGACCCCAGCCCGTAGGCGACGATGTCCTCCAGGGGGCAGGGTGAGGCCGTATCAAAGGCGACCTGGATGCCTGGCGTGTCGTGCACGAGCTCCGCATTCCGCCCTGCCGTAGCGGGCTCGTCCCCGTTGCCGTTCTGACCTGACCGAGGCGGGTTCTGGGCGCACCGCAGCGCTCGCACGCGCCAGCCCTCACGGAGGGCAGACCGTGGGTCCGGCCCGAGCAGGTCGACGACGGGTTCCGCCTCCGACCACTCGAGGCGCATCATCTGGTGGCCGTCCTGGCGCCTCACGCCGACCCGATGCACCGGCCGACACCACAACGGCACGGCGCTCACCTCGGTGGCCTGGCTTCCACGCTCGGGCCGCCACTGCGCATCCCGCTGGGACGCGATCGCGGCCGCCACCCGGAACTCCGGGCTCGTCTCGTTCGCAAAGAACCCGAACCAGTTGAGCGCTCGTAGCCCGCTGAACGGCTGCCGGACCTTGTCTCGAGCTGCCGACGAGCGGCCGACAGCACGTTCGAGCCGGTGGAGCGACACGAGCACTGCCCGGGCGTTGCGCGCTGTGTCCCGGTTGGCCAGGTCGAAGATGCTCCGGCACAGCCCGCTCGCCGCTCCTCGCACGGCCTGGGTCGGGTTCGAGATCCTCCCGACCCGTTCCAGGAACGGGTCGATGGCGCTCGTCAGCTCCACGCCACGGCGCCGCCGGACCTCGAAGCGGCCGACCGGCACGGCGAGGTTCGCCTGGCCGTGACGTTCGACGATCAAGTATCGGTCGAATGCCGCAATGTCGCGATCGACGCCGAGCGACGCTGCGGCGCGCGCGAAGTCCAGGCTGCTCGTACTCTGCTTGCCTGACCACTGCGCCCTCCCCTCCGCCAGGAGCTGGCGGAGCTCGGACAACGTCATGGGGCGTCGCCATTCCGGGAGCCAGAGCTCGGCGCGCACCTTCTCCCCGTCGGCCATGGTCCGAACAACGCCCGGGGACACGTTGACCTCGAACGGGACGGACGCCCTCGACCGGCCCGCAAGACGCCGAGCTACCCCCGAGGCGAAGAGCGATGCGCCGTGCAGTCCGAGGAGGAAGTCGATCGGGTTCACCAGCTTCTCCCCGGGACCCATGTTCACACCCCCGGTCCCTGCGGGATCGAACTGCCCAGGCAGGAGCTCGAAGAGCGGAACCCCCTCACGTGCGCCGGTGAGAGCCTCGACGACGTACCGCTGGCGGCAATCCCGGTCGGTCTTGACCATCCAGAGGACGGCCTCGTGCGCGTTCGACGACAGGTCACCGGAGCCGAGGTTCCCACCGGTACCGCCGAGCAAGGCCGGGTACACCGCCTCCTCTTCGACGAGCACAACGGCGGCGTCGAGCCAGCCAAGCGCGTCGTCGGGGAGGAGGGACCTGCACAGCCTGACGAACTCCGCCTTCCGCTTCTCGTCGACCCTCTGCCCCTTGTCCCCGTCCACGACAAGTCCGGCTCCCTGGGCCTTTGCCCAGACGTACCGACCCACCTCGATGGCCTTCCGATAGGCCGCCAGACGGGAATCGGTAGACGCCTCAAGAGCCGCCAGCCGCTCCTCCGAGCTCTGCCCCCGATCGGTTCGGAAACCGCCACGGCTGTTCCACGGCGACAGAATCGGTGGTGGCGAGTACTTGTCGACGAAGAAGTCGACGAGTTCCTCGAGGCTGCCCGCCCCCAGCGTCAGGACAAAGCGTCCTGATCGCCAGGAGCCGGTGGCTCCAGCGTCGAGCTGCTCCGCCACCGCCGCCAGAACCCCGAAGGCCTTGAGGTACGAGAGCAGCGGCCGTGTCCGGCAACCATCGAGCAGGATCTCGGTCATCGCCGCGCTTCCTCTGCGCCAGCCGAACTCATCGTCGACAAACGGTCGGCGTCGGCTAGGAGCCGGGCGCTGGCTTCCCAGTCGGCGAGCCGCACGATCGCCTCGAAGAATGCAAGCCGGAACGGCCCGAGATCGCACCGGTCGCGAAGTCCGAGCGCCTTCCGGGTCCAGCCGGCGGCTGTGTCTTCGACCCTCAGGTGTCCCTCGGGCAGCTCACCCAGCGGCGTCGAGATCGCTGGAAGCTGCGAATCGTCGACAACGCCGAGCATCACCATGTGACCGTCCCCGGACTCCTCTCCTGGAACGCTACGAATGCTGAGGCGTACCCGCCCGTGGTGGGCGCCGACGAGATACCGGCACAGGTCAGGCTCAGGGCAGTCCCGGAGCAGTTCTGTCGCATACCCCGAGAGCGCAACCAGCGAGGCGAGCTCGTGGCGGAAGTGCGGCTGCTCGAAGCTGAGACGGCCCTTCTGCTTCGGGGTCTTCGCGACGAGGTGGTCCGGCGCCGGGTGGGTGTCGTCCGCCTGATTGCGCGCCGCCGCCTGCCACACCGGATGGGCCTTCCCGAGATCGTGAAGCGCTGCGGCGGTGACGCAGGCGTTCCGGTAGTCCTCCTTCAGGTCCGGTGCCATCGCTGCGACGAGCTTCTTGGCCGCCTCCATGGCGTCCTCGAGGTGTTGTTCGAGTGGGTACCAATCCCCGGTCTGCGACGCCGGGTCGTCGGCTGCGCGTTGGTCCTCGTCGGGACGTTCGCCTGCGGAACGCTCCGCCTCCGGAACCCGCTCGCGGCTCGCCGGAGCCCACCCCAACTCGAGGCTGTAGCCACCCGCCTCGGCCGGCACGACGTAGAGCTGGCCCGGCCGCAGGTCGTCAGGGGTTGCCCGCACCCAGCTTCCCTTCTCACCGAGCGGGTCCAGCCGGAACACCGGATGGTCGTCTTCGCTGCCACCCGCCCTCATCCATGCCCGGAGCTGGTCGACCGAGACCGGGCAGAGCTCGGAGCGGGTCGGTGTCGCCATGTCGGGCCCGGTTTCGTCCCGCCATGCGACGAGGACGTCGCGCTCTTCGCCTTCACGGATGAACTGGCTCACGTCGACGACGTCCCCGGAGAGATCCGGGCTCGTGTCGAACAGCTCCAAGAGGTCCCGGCGCCGCAGGACGTGGTGGATCCTGCGCTTCGGTGCAGGCCCCTCCCCCGGGAGCGACTTCGGGGTGACCGCCTGGCCCTCCAGGCTGCGCAGCACCTCGGCTGCCACGACGAGATCGTCCGGGTCGTAGGGGGCGGCCTCCTCCCGCAGCTTCTTGTCCGGAAGGCCGTCGGTGACGTCGACCCACTCGAGCTGGGCATCTGCGATCTGGCCGCTGCGGTTGCACCTCCCGGCCCGCTGCACGATGGACGACCACGGCGCCACTTCGGTGATCATCGTGGCCGCGTCGACGTCGATACCCGCCTCGAGCACCTGGGTCGTGACCACGATGCGCCCAGGGCCTTCCGCCTTGACTCGGTCGAGTGCGCGGCCAACGGCGTTCTCACGCTCGGGGGGCCGGAAGCGGCGGTGCAGGAGCACGAGGTCCGCCTCGGGCTTCCTGGCACGGAGCTTCGTGTAGACCTCCTGGGCACGCTTCACCTGGTTGCACACCACGAGGGTGAGCGAGCCAGGTCGGTGCGAACTCAGGGCATGACCCGCAAGTTCGTCGGCGTACTTCTTGCGATCGACGATTTGGAACTCATGAACGATCTTTTGCGCATTGACCCGCAGCTGGTACCCCTTGCCCAGGCCGCTCCCCTCACCATCTTCGGTACCGGCGAGCCCCTCTGCGTCGACCTTCTCTCCGTCGGGAATCTCGGCCGCGTCGACCGTGCGCAGGAGCTCTTCGTCGAGCGTGGCGGACATCCACATCGTCCGAGTCGGCAGGATCGTGCCGAAATGCTCGCGGAACGCCTGGAGCTGGCGGCTCGTGACCGTGGCGAGCTCCATCTGCTGGACCTCGTCGAAGACCCACTGCACCCCGTTGTTGAACAGCCCGAACGAGATAGGCCAGACCCAACGACTCGACGCGTAGCCACGATTGAGCGCCCGGGACAGCAGCATGTCGACGGTGCCGATGAAGATCGCGTCGCAGGTGACCGCCAGCTGCCAGGCGCGGTCGTCCCAGCCCTCGCCGCCCATCACGCAGTGGACGTCGTCCACGGTCAGCCCACCTGTCGGGCCGGCAAGAGTCTGCGGACCGAGCTTCCTCACCCACTCGCGGACCCGCTCCACCGTCTGCTCGACCAGGCCGCGGGTGGGTAACGCCATGACCAGCCACCGAGGAGTGGACTGCCTGACCTCGGCGTCGGGGTGGGCATACCGCCGATAGAGGTGGCCGAGGACCGCCGTCTCGGTCTTACCGGTTCCGGTCGGCGCGATCAGGAGTGTCGGCAGCCCCTGTTCCGCCACCGCCAACTGGTGCGCATAAGGGACGGCCCCCTCACCGACCGCCGTAGCGAAGAACTGCTCGAAGCTCATCATCTCCCTCGTACACGCCCGCCGTGACAGACCTGCCCGTCAGACCTGGCAGACCTCGCAGTAGTAGGTCGAGCGCCCGGCGAACTTCGCCTTCACCACCAGGTTGCGTCGGCACCGCCGGCACGGCTGCTTCTCCCGGCCGTAGACGTTGTGGTGCGACTGGAACTCGCCCGGCTTACCGTTGAGGTCCACGTACTGGTCATCGGCAAGGGTGCTACCGCCGTACTTGATGGCCTCGTGCAGCGTCTCGACCACCGCCCGATACAGGCGGCGGATCTCCTGGGTGGAGAGGGTGTCGGACATGCGGTCGTAGCGCAGCCCGGCGGCGAAGAGGATCTCGTCGGAGTAGATGTTGCCGATCCCCGCCAGCTGGGTCTGGTCCATCAAGAACGCCTTCAGTCTCACCGGCTTGGCCAGCAGCAGCTGGGCGAACGCGGTCCACGAGATCGGTTCCTCCACTGGGTCGAGCCCCAGCTCCGCCAGCTCGGGCGCCTCCTCGGTGAGGGTCTCGGCCCGGGCCACGAACACCTCCCCGAAGGTGCGAGGGTCCACGAAGCGCAGCTGCCCGCCCTGGGTGAAGGTGAGCACCACGTGGGTGTGCTTGATCGGCGGGTCCTTCACCGCGGTGCGCAGCAGCTGCCCGCTCATCCGAAGGTGGATGACGATCACATCGCCGTTGTCGAGGAACAGCAGCAGGTACTTGCCCTTGCGGCTGACCCCGGTGATCTTGGCCCCCTCCACCCGGGCGATGAACTGCTTCTTCGGCTGCCGCCGCACGGTGCGGGTGCCCGACACCTCCGCCTGCTTGATGCGCTTGCCGACCACGTCGCGCTCCAGCTCACGCCGGATCGTCTCCACCTCGGGCAGCTCAGGCACGTTCCCCCTCTCCCCCCCAGTCACCGAGCCCGCTCGTGATGCGCGCCCAGGCGTCCTTCGCCGCGGCCTGCTCGGCCTGCTTCTTCGAGCGCCCCTCCCCCTCGCCGGCCACCTCACCCCCGAGGCGCACGGCGGCGAAGAACCGCTTGTCGTGATCGGGCCCCTCGTCGCGGATCCGATAGACGGGCAGCTCGTCGAACCGGCGGGCGGCCAGCTCCTGGAGCTGGGTCTTGTAGTCGTGCTCCCCCGGACCTTCGGCCGCGACCTCGATGCGCTCGGTGAGCAGCGACAGCACCAGCCGGCGGGCCGCGTCGTAGCCCCCGTCGAGGTACACCGCGCCGATCACCGCCTCCATCGCGTCGGCCAGCAGCGACGACTTCGACCGCCCCCCGCTGGCCTCCTCCCCCTTGCCCAGGCGCAGCGCGGGCCCGAGCCCCACCTCGGCGGCCACCTCCGCCAGCGTGGTGGCGTTGACCACCGACGCCCGGGTCTTGGCGAGCTGGCCTTCGGGCATCGACGGGTAGCGAGCGAAGACGTACTCGGTGACCACCAGCCCCAGCACGGCGTCGCCGAGGAACTCGAGCCGCTCGTTGGACTCGTGGCCGGGATTCTCCGAGCACCACGAACGGTGCGTGAGCGCGAGCTGCTCCAGCGCGTGATCGGTGAAGGAGTACCCGAGACGGTCGTCGAGCGATGCGAGCGTGTGCCTGCCCCCCGCCTCAGCCGAGCTTGGCCACCACGTAGTCGACGGCATCTCGCACCGTCTTGAGGTCCTCGAGGTCTTCGTCCTCGATGCGGAACCCGACGGTGCGCTCGCCCAGCTCCTCCTCCAGGGCCTCGACCAGCTCGATCAACGCCAGCGAATCGGCTTCGAGGTCGTCGGCGAACGAGTCGCCCTCGTTGATGGTCGCAGGATCGATCTCGAGGATGTCCGCCAGCCGGTCGCGGATCAGCTCGAAGACCGCCTGGCGGTCGAGCGGGCTCTGCTCCACATGGGTCTCTGCTGGCACCTGAACTCCTTGTCGATCCGCTTGGGTGATTCGGTCTGTTCGATGGTGAGGGTGTCTGATGGGTTCGCTGCCGACTGCGGACGGCCTGGCACCGTGGGTGATGGGGACCCCTGCCTGACTGGTGGTGCACGTACCGAGCCCCGAGCAGAGCACTCGATGCCGGGCGACCACCGGCCGTGCGACCCCCTCCCCCGGGCCGGAAACGCCCGAAGTGTACCGGAGCGCGATCTCCGAAGCGCCGGTGAGACGGCACCAAAGACGTCGAAGTGTGCCGGATGTTGCCGTCAGGAGGCGCTGATCGCCGCTCGGAGGTGGTCCACCACGCCGCCTTCCACCATGTCGCGGGCCACCGACACCGCGTTCACGATCGCCCGGGCGGAGGACGAGCCGTGGCTGATGATGCACACCCCATCGACCCCGAGCAGCATCGCCCCGCCGGTGGACTCCGGATCGAGCGAGGCGTACAGCGGGGCGAGGGTGGGCCAGAGCGCCTGGGAGGCGGCCCGGGCCTCCTCCGAGGAGTCGAACGCCGCCAGCAGCGCACCCACCAGCGTCTTCAACCCGCCCTCGAGGGTCTTGAGGGCCACGTTGCCGGTGAACCCGTCGGTCACCACCACGTCGACCCCGTCGGTCATCAAGTCACGACCCTCCACGTTGCCGACGAACGTGGCGCCGGTGGCACCGACCCACTCACCTGCCGCGAGGAGAGCGTGGGTCTCCTTCACCAGGGTGTTGCCCTTGGTGGGCTCCTCCCCGATCGACAACAACCCCACGCGAGGGGCGTCGAGGCCGTAGCGGTCCCGGGCGAACACCGCGCCCATCTGGGCGAACTGCACCAGCCACTCCGGCTGGCACTCCGCGTTGGCTCCCGCGTCGAGCAGCACCGTGGGGGTGGAGCCCGGAACCGGGATGGGGGTGGCGATCGCGGGGCGCGACACCCCTTTGATGCGCCCCATGCGCAACAGCGCGGACGCCATCGTGGCGCCGGTGTTGCCGGCGCTGACCATGGCGGACGCCTTGCCGTCGCGCACCAGCTCCGCCGCTCGCACCAGCGAGGAGTCCTTCATGGTGCGCACGCTGGAAGCCGGGTCGTCGTCCATGGCGATCACCTGCGAGGCGGCGAAGAGCTCCAGCTCGCCCGGATCGCCGATGGCCTCGGGCTGGCCCACCAGCACGATGGGCACCCCGAGCTCGGCCGCGGCGGTGCGGGCGCCTTCGACGATCGCGCCCGGTGCGTGGTCGCCGCCCATGGCGTCGACCGCGATCGGCAGCATCGGGACGGTCAGTCGACGTCGATGGCCTGCCGGCCCCGGTACCAGCCGCAGTTGCCGCACACCCGGTGCGGGCGCTTCACCGCACCGCAGCGCGGGCAGCCCGACCGAGCGGGGGAGCCGAGCCGCCATGCCGACGCACGCCGGCTGCGGCTCTTGGACTTGGAGGTCTTCTTCTTGGGGACGGCCATCGTGGTTCCTGGTGATCTCGCGCGCGGCAGCGCCTGGGCGGAGGGGACAGGTTAGCGGGAGCCGCACCGGCCGAGCGAACGGCCGGCTGGCCGCCAGCCGGCGAGCTCGCAGCGCGTGTTCCAGTGCGGAGTCACTCCGTCCCCGACGTACCGCCCTGGCTCGGCTCGTCCTCCTCGAAGTGGAGCTGGTCCAGCGCCGCCCACCGCGGATCGCGCCCTCCACCACCGCCCGCTTCGCCGGCCGGCTCGGCGCCCTCCACCAACGCCGGGAACGTCTCCGGCGCCGGCCCCAGACATCCCGGCTCGCACAGCGGAGCCAGCGGCAACGACAACAGCGCCGCATCGCGCACCATCGGCTCCAGATCTACCACGTCGTCCTCACCCAGCGGGTAGGTCTCCCCCTCGACCGGGTGACGCTCGAAGATCTCGCGGACGGTGGCCTCGACCAGCCCCTCCACCGGTTGCAGGCACCGCCGGCACTCGCCCACCCACGGCACCGTGATACGGCCCTCTGCCACCACGCCGTTGGCGATCGACTCCAGCTCCAGCTCAACCCCGATCTCGGCATCGTCGGGCACCGCAGCAGTGGAGATGCGCAGCCCTACAAGCACCACCCTGCGGCCGAACGGCCGGCGGCTCCCCAGGTGGCGGCGCAGGTCGGCCACCCCGGTCTGGAGCGGCCGAGCGGTCACGGCTCGTCCTGGTCGAAGAGCTGCTCGGTCGGCGGGGGCGGCAGGGGCTCGTCCGGCGGTGGCGGGAGCGTCGCTTCGGCCAGCCGTTGCTCCTCCTCCGCGCCGGTCTCACCCAGCAGGTTCGTGCCCTGCAGCTTGGCCCTCCCCGCGGCGACCAGCTTCTGGGTGCGCTCGAGCACGATCTCGAAGCTCGCCAGCTTCTGGTCACAGAAGTCCTCGACCTCGTGGCGCAGGCGGCGGGCCTCGCTCTCGGCAGTGTCGATGATCTGGTAGGCCCGCTGCTCGGCGGCCTTCACCACCTCGGTGCGCTGCACCATCCGCTCGGCCCGGGCCCGGGCCTGCTCCAGCAGCTCCTCACCCTGGTGGCGGACCCGCGCCAGGTACTCCTCGCGCTCCTTCAGCAGCCAGCGGGCGGCCCGCAGCTCTTCGGGCAGGCGGGCGATCGCCTCGTCGATGAGCTCGAGCACCTCGTCCTTGGCGATCATCGACGAGGCCGACAGCGGCACCGGTCGGGCCGCCTCGATCATCTCCCGCAGCTGCAGCAGCACCTCCTCCGTCTCGGGCGGGTGGTACTGCGAGCCCACGGGCGGCGGGGTCAGATCGAGATCCTCGGGGGCGTCGAAGTCGCTCACCGGCCGTACTTCTCCTGCAAGCGCTTGGCCACCGCCATCGGAACCATCGCGGACACGTCACCCCCGAAGCGGGTGATCTCCCGGATCAACCTCGACGCCAGGAACGAGTGCGCCGACGCGGAGGGGATGAACAAGGTGTCGACCCCGGAGATCTTGTGGTTCATCTGCGCCATCTGCAGCTCGCTCTCGAAGTCCGACACCGCTCGCAGGCCCTTCACGATGAAGTCGGCGCCGACCTCCTGGGCCAGGTCGACCACCAGGCTCGAGAACATCGTCACCCGCACGTTCTCCAGGTGCGCGACGGTCTCCTCCAGCATCGCCCGGCGCTCGTCGAGCGTGAACAGCGGCTCGCCCTTCTGCGGGTTGCGCATCGCGGCCACGATCACCTCGTCGAACAGGCGCGAGGCGGTCTCGACGATCTCGACGTGACCGTTGTGGATCGGATCGAACGAGCCGGGGTACAGGACTCGGGTCAACGGGTCTCCGGGGAACTCGGGGGACGAGCGAACACGACGAGCGTACCGCCGTAGCGCTTGCGCCTCTCAACACGCCACCCCTCCGGCAGGGGCACCTCCCGGTCGGACTCCACCACCACCAACCCGCCCGGCCCGACCACCCGCCCGATCGAGCCCAACAGCGCCCGCCACTCGCCGTAGGCGTATGGGGGGTCGGCGAGCACCAGATCGAAGGCGCCGGTCGCTCGCGCCAGGTAGCTCGCGGCGTCGGCGGCCACCACCGTGGCGTTCCCGGTGAAGCCCGTGGCCGCCAGGTTCTGCTCGATCGCGGCCCGAGCGGCGCGGTCGCGCTCCACCAGCACCGCGTGGCGCGCCCCGCGCGACAGCGCCTCGATGGCCAGCGCCCCCGAGCCCGCGAACAGGTCGAGGACCCGGTCCCCCTCGATGGCATCGAGGCTTCCCAGCGCGTTGAACACCGCTTCGCGCACCCGGTCGGTGGTGGGCCGCACGTCGCGGCCGGCAGGTGCGACCAGGCGCCGACCTCTGGCTGTGCCGGCGACCACCCGCATCGGTCGCCAACCGTACCGGGGCAGTACCCTGCCCGGCGTGGAAGCACCGCCCGGGTTCACCTGCGTGGACTGCGGCGGCCGTACCCGGCTGCTGTCGTACCGCCCCGAGGACGGCTGGGAGCCCGGCGACGTCGTCGCCTACCGCTGCCCCGACTGCGGCGAGCGCTTCGACGTGGTGCTCGAAGCCGGCGACGACGACCACCCGGAGCCCGGCACCTAGCCCCACCAGCGCACGATCCGAGCCCGGTCAGGACTTGAGCAGGAACTCGGCCGCGTCCTCGTCCGGCAGCAGCACCGCCAGCTCCTCCGCCAGCGCCGGGTGCCCGGCCAGCGACGGATCGTCACCGACCAACTCGAAGGCCACCTCACGGGCCCGCCCCACCCACTCCCGATCGCGCCGCAGCGACGCCAGCCGCAAGTCGTTGCGCCCCTTCTGGCGCTCCCCCATGATCGTGCCCTCACCCCGCAGCTCGAGGTCGACCTCGGCCAGCTCGAAGCCGTCGGTGGTGCGCACCATCGCCTGCAACCGCTGCTCGCCCTCCGCGGTCGTGGCGTCGCCCACGAGGTAGCACACCGACGCCGCCTCGCCCCGACCGACCCGGCCGCGGAGCTGGTGGAGCTGCGCTATGCCGAAGCGGTCGGCGTCGAGGATCACCATCACCGTGGCGTTCGGCACGTCGACGCCCACCTCGATCACCGTGGTCGCCACCAGCACGTCGAGCTCACCGTCCCGGAAGCGACCCATGACGGCCTCCTTGTCGGACGGGCCGACCCGCCCGTGCAGCAGCCCGAGCCGCAGGCCGCGCAGCTCACCGCCGGCGAGCCGCTCGAAGGTCTCCTCCGCCGAGGCCACCTCCAGCTTGTCGCTCTCCTCGACCAAGGGGCACACCACGTAAGCCTGGCGCCCCGCGGCCACCTCGGCCCGCACCGTGTCCCACACCTCCTCCTCGGCGCCGGGCCCTCGCGCCCAGCGGGTCACGATCGGCGTGCGCCCCGGCGGCAGCTCGTCGAGCACCGACACGTCGAGGTCGCCGTAGACCGTCATCGCCGCGGTACGAGGGATCGGCGTAGCGGTCATCACCAGCACGTCCGGCACCGCCTCGGCGGTGCTCTTGGCTCGCAGCGCGGCCCGCTGCTCCACCCCGAAGCGGTGCTGCTCGTCGATCACCACCACACCCAGCGCCCGGAACGAGACCCCCTCCTGGATCAGCGCGTGCGTGCCGATCAGGATGTCGATCCCACCCCGCTCGAGCTCGGCCAACAGCCGGCGGCGCTCGGCCGCGGTGGTGCGGTTGGTGAGCAGCTCCACCCGCAGCTCACGGTCGAGACCGGCACTGGCGAACAGGTTGCCGTCCTCGGCGGTGTCGGGGACGGTGAAGCCCTCCAGCATCCGGCGGATGCCGAGGTGGTGCTGCTCGGCGAGCACCGCGGTGGGAGCCATCAACGCCCCCTGGTGGCCACCCTGCACCGCCACCAGCAGGGCGCTGACCGCCACCACCGTCTTGCCCGCCCCGACGTCGCCCTGCAACAAGCGGTGCATCGGATGCGGGCCGGTCAGGTCGCGCTCGATCTCGGTGATGACCCGCCGCTGGGCGCCGGTCAGGGGGAACGGCAGGCGCTGGTGGAAGCGCGCCACCAACTCGCCCCCCACGTCGTGGCGGATGCCCACGGTGGTGGCCTCCAGCTCCCGCTTGCGTTGCACCAGCTCGAGCTGGACGCGCAGCAGCTCGTCGAACACCAGCCTGCGCCGGGCCTCCTGCAGGTCGCGCATCGACTCCGGCGCGTGGATGTCGTGGAACGCGCGGCGGCGGTCGACGAGACCCCAGCGTGCCCGCACGTGATCGGGCACCGGGTCGTCGAACCGGGTACGCCGCAACAGCTCCGCCACCCACCTCGCGACGTCCGAGCTCTGCACCCCGGCCTTCTCCGACTGGGGGTACACGGGGATGATGCGCCCGGTCTTGTCGCCCACCAGGTCCACCACCGGGTTGGTCATCTGGCGGCGGCCACGGAACAGCTCGAGCTTGCCGAACAACACCACCTCGGTGCCCGGGGTGAGCTGGCGCTCCCGCCACGGCTGGTTGAAGAAGGTCACCCTCATGCCGGCCTGCCCATCGGTCACCTCGGCGGTGACCATGCGCCGGCGGTTGCGGGCCACCCGGCTGCCCACGCTCACCACCCGGGCCAGCACCATGGCCTCCTCACCCGGGCGCAACTGCCCGAGGGGGACCTCCTTGGTGCGGTCCAGGTAGCGGCGCGGGTAGTACATCAGCAGATCGAGCAGCGAACGGACCTCGACCTGCTCCAGCGCGGCCGCGGAGCGTGGCCCCACGCCCTTCAGCTCGGTCACCGGGATCCCGGCCAGGCGGACCAGCGTGCCGGCCATCGCGCCGCCGCGGGCTACTCGATCCCGAACAGGTACGGGTAGAGAGGTTGGCCGCCGTGGTGCACCTCGGCCGTCACGTTCGGCCGGTGGTCCTGCAACCACAGCTCGATGTGACGGGTGGTGGCCGCGGTCGCGCCCTCCCCCTCGATGATGGTGACGATCTCGTGGTCGTCGCGAACCAGCGCGTCGAGCAGCTGGGTGCAGGCGTCGTCGAGGCTCGGCGCGACAGCCACGATGCCGTCACGGCCGAGGCCGATGTAGTCGCCCTCGGCAATGGGCCCGAGGTCGCACGACGAGTCGCGCACCGCCCGGGTCACCTCGCCGGCGATCACGTTGGCCGCCGCTTCGGCCATCGCCCGGGCGTTGTCCTCGCCGCTGGCCTGGGGGTCGTAGGCCAGCAAGGAGGCGAAGCCCTCCGCCACCCCCCGGGTCGGCACCACGTAGACCCGCTTGCTCGTCTGGCCCCCCACCTGCTCGGCCACCGGGATGATGTTCTTGTTGTTGGGCAGGATCACGACCTCGTCCGCCGGGGCCCGCTCCACCGCTTCCAGCAACTGGGCGGTCGAGGGGTTCATCGTCTGCCCGCCGGTGACGATGCCCTGCACCCCCAGCGAGTAGAAGATGCGCCGCACCCCGTCGCCGGTGGCCACCGCCACCACCGCGCACGGCACCGGCTCGTGCGCCGCGGCCGGCTCGGGTGGCAGTGGCTCGGCCTCGCGGACCCAGCGTTCCTCCTCCACCTGCTCGAGCAGGTCGGTGACCCGGATGTTGCGCGGGCGACCGATGTCGATGCCCGCTTCGATCGCCGCGCCGATGTCGTCGGTGTGGATGTGGCAGTTCCACAAGCCATCCCCGCCGACCACCACGATCGAATCGCCGACCGTGGCCCACACGTCCTTGAACCCGGGCACCGCCTCGTCGGGGGCCTCGAGGAAGTACATGACCTCGTAGCGCAGGTCGGACACGCCCTTCTCGCCCGACTCGGCGTTCCGGTGGTCCGCGCTGGGGCCCCCGTGCCCGCCGGCCACCAGTGCCCCCGCCGGCAGCCGCCCCTCGTCTTCAGTGGGCACCGGCATCGGCCGGCCATCGATGACATGGGCCAGCGCGTCGAGCAGCAGCAGCAGCCCCGCGCCGCCCGCGTCCACCACCCCCGCCTCGGCGAGCACCGGCAGCAGCTCCGGCGTGCGCTCCAAGGCTCGACCTCCGGCGTCGCGGGCCCGCTCCAGCACCTCGACGAGTGCCGCCCCTCGCTCGGCCGCGGCCCGGGCCGCCTCGGCGGACTCCCGGACCACCGTGAGGATGGTCCCCTCCACCGGCCGCATCACCGCGCCGTACGCGGCGTCGGACGCTGCCCGGAGGGCCTCGGCCCACACCGAGGCGTCGCAGGTTTCGTGCTCGCGCAGCACATCGCAGGTGCCTCGCAGGATCTGCGACAGGATCACCCCCGAGTTGCCCCGGGCGCCCATCAGCGAACCGTGCGCGATCGCCTTGCAGGTCGAAGCCATGTCGGTGGCCGCGAGATCCAGCTCGTTGCACACCGCCTCGAGGGTGAGGGCCATGTTCGTCCCGGTGTCACCGTCGGGAACCGGGTAGACGTTCAGCCGGTTGATCGCCTCCCGATGGTCACGGAGCGCGCCGGCGTAGACCTTCATGGCTCGCCGGATCTCGTCCGCCGTGAACACATCGATGGGCATCGCCGGCCGATGGTACCGATCGCCACGGAACAGACCCGCGATCAGCGCGATTGTCGCGATCGGGCTCGTCGCTGCTAGCGTTCCCGGGGCCTCGTTCGAGGCCTCTGCTGTTTCGAGAACTCCCGCCCCGAGAACCCCCGAGGTCCCCCCATGGCTGCCGTCTGCGAGGTGTGTGGCAAGAAGCCGTCGTTCGGCATGGCGGTGAGCCACTCGCACCGCCGCACCAAGCGCCGCTGGAACCCCAACATCCAGCGGGTGCGAGCGCTGGTCAACGGCGCGCCCAAACGGCTGAACGTGTGCACCTCGTGCATCAAAGCCGGCAAGATCGACAAGGTCGCCCGCTGAGGCGGCCGATCGACGGGGAGCCTGTCGTGCAAGGGGTGATCAAGTCCTACGACCCGTCCAGCGGTGTCGGCACGATCATCGCCGACACCGACCTACGCGAGTACGAGCTGGCCGAGGGGGCGCTCGAGCACTCGCCGTTCCGGATGCTCCGCCAGGGCCAGCGGGTGATCTTCGACCTGGACGGGCGCGGGCTGGCCATGAAGCTGCGCCTCGGTTCGGAGGTCGACATGGGCACACCGGGCTTCGAGCTCGCGCACCCCGACGACCGCCAGCACCCCCAGGACGGCCCCGACCAGCCCGTCCTGGGCCCGAAGGGCCACTGAGCCGAACACCCGCCGGGTCCTGCGCGAACCACCGCGTGGTCTCCTGTCGCCTGCCGTGGGCTGGCTGCCCACGGCCTGTCGCCACCTAGTATTGGGTATTCACGGTCGCGTCATCGGCGCGTCATCGGAGCGACAACGACGTCGGAGGTCACATGCCCGCCTCAACCGCCAACCAGAAGCTGATCGACTGGGTCGACGAGTGGGCACGGATCCTCCGACCGGCGAGCGTCCACTGGTGTGACGGTTCCGAAGAGGAGCGGCGGCAGATGTGCGACCTGCTCATCGAGGGCGGGACGTTCCGACCACTGAACGAGAGGCTGCGCCCGGACAGCTTCCTCGCCCTGTCCGATCCCGGCGACGTGGCCCGGGTGGAGGACCGCACGTTCATCTGCTCCGAGCGCGAGAGCGACGCGGGGCCCACGAACAACTGGCGGGACCCGGCCGAGATGCGAGCCGAGCTGCTCGAACTCCTCGACGGGGCGATGCAGGGTCGCACCATGTACGTGGTGCCGTTCAGCATGGGTCCACTCGGATCGCCGATCGCGCACATCGGGGTGCAGCTCACCGACTCGCCCTACGTCGTGGTGAACATGCGGATCATGACCCGCATGGGCCAGGCCGCACTCGACGTGCTGGGCCCCGACGGCGAGTTCGTACCCTGCATCCACTCGGTTGGCGCGCCGCTGGCCCCCGGGCAGCAGGACGTGCCCTGGCCCTGCGACGCGGACAACAAGTACATCGTCCACTTCCCCGAGACCCGCGAGATCTGGTCCTACGGCTCGGGCTACGGCGGCAACGCGCTGCTGGGCAAGAAGTGCTTCGCCCTGCGCATCGCGTCGACCATGGCCCGCGACGACGGCTGGTTGGCCGAGCACATGCTGATCCTCGGGGTCACCCCACCTGACGGGAAGAAGCACTACATCGCGGCCGCGTTCCCCTCCGCCTGTGGCAAGACGAACATGGCGATGATGATCCCCACCCTGCCGGGGTGGAAGATCGAGACCATCGGTGACGACATCGCCTGGATGAAGTTCGGGGACGATGGGCGGCTCTACGCCATCAACCCCGAGGCCGGGTTCTTCGGCGTCGCGCCGGGCACCAATGCCAAGACCAACCGCAACGCGATGGAGACCCTGAAGGGGCACGTGGTGTTCACCAACTGCGCGCTCACCGACGACGGTGACGTGTGGTGGGAGGACATGACCGACGAGCCCCCCGCGCACCTCGTCGACTGGCGCGGCCAGGATTGGACGCCCGAGATGGGCACGCCGGCCGCTCACCCCAACGCCCGGTTCACCGCGCCCGCCAACCAGTGCCCCTCCATCGCCCCCGAGTGGGAGGACCCCGCCGGTGTGCCGATCTCCGCGATCCTCTTCGGTGGTCGGCGGGCCACGAACGTGCCGTTGGTGACCGAGTCGTTCGACTGGCGACACGGGGTGTTCCTGGGCTCGATCATGTCCTCGGAGAAGACAGCCGCCGCGACCGGCACCGTCGGCGAGCTGCGCTTCGACCCCTTCGCCATGTTGCCCTTCTGCGGGTACAACATGGGCGACTACTTCGCCCACTGGCTCTCGATCGGCGAGGCCAGCGCGGTCGACAAGCTCCCCAAGCTGTTCTGGGTCAACTGGTTCCGCAAGGGCGAAGATGGCTCCTTCCTGTGGCCGGGCTTCGGCGAGAACTCGCGAGTGCTCAAGTGGATCGTCGAGCGGGTCGAGGGCCGCGGTGAGGCCACCGAGACCCCGATCGGCTGGGTGCCCACCCTCGACGCCTTGGACCGCACGGGCCTGAACGTGGACGAAGCCACCCTGGCCGAGCTCCTTGAGGTGGACCCGGAGGCGTGGCGCCAGGAGATCCCGCTCATCGAGAACCACTTCGAGTTCATCGGCGAGCGCCTGCCCGATGAGCTGCGGGACGAGCTGCGCCAGCTCGAGAAGCGCCTCGCGGACTGACCCACTCGAATCCCGAGCTGCCTGGCCGGGGCCCTCGCGCGGCGCCCCGGCCTGTCGACCCCTCCACTCGAGAGGTGGCACGAACGCGCCCTCGCGCCCCTTTCCCGGTGCCTCGCAGCACACCTATGATCGCATAGCAGTCAGAAAACTTGCGTTGTCAACACTCAACTTTTGCGCTATTCTGCAGGTTGAGTCGAACGACCTATCGGAGCAGTCCGAGTCACCAGCAAGGAGGTCCCAGCCATGCTGATCCGTTTCGATCCCTTCCGGGAGCTCGACCGCCTGACCCAGGAGATGTGGAGCGGCACACCCGCCGGCCCCGCCCGGATCGCCATGGACGCGGTACGCAAGGGCGACCGGGTCGAGATCAGCTTCGAGCTGCCCGGTGTCGATCCCGACAGCATCGACGTCGAGGTCGAGAACAACGTGCTCACTGTCTCCGCCGAGCGGCGGGTCGAGACCGAGCGCAAGGAGGGCGAGGAGGTACTCGTCCGGGAGCGGCGCTACGGGCGCTTCGTCCGCCAGCTCTCCCTCGGCGACAACCTCGACGCCGATCGGCTCGAGGCCCGCTACCACGACGGGGTCCTGCACGTCACCGTCCCCGTGGCCGAGCAGGCCAAGCCCCGCAAGATCGAGGTCAGCCGGGGACAGGGCGCACAGGCCATCGAAGCCGAGGTCTCCCACAACTGAGCCGCGGGGCATGACGCTGGTGACCTGGGGCCCGGCTCCTCGGCCGGGCCCCGGGGTTCCCGGCCCAGTTACCATCGGCATCGCCCCCATGGCTTGATGACCCAGAACGCAGAAGGGAGACCGCGATGGCCGTCAGCGCCTACGTGCTCATCCAGACGGAGGTCGGCAAGGCCGCGCAAGTGGCCGAGGAGGTGGGCGCGATCGACGGCGTGGTCTCCGCCGACGACGTCACCGGGCCCTACGACGTCATCGCCCGGGCCGAGGCCGGCTCGGTCGACGATCTCGGCAAGATGGTGGTGAGCCGCATCCAGATGATCGACGGCATCACCCGCACCCTCACCTGCCCGGTCGTCAACCTCTGACCGGGCAGCGGTCCCGGCTCCTCGGCGGGTTCCACCCCAGCTAGGTCGCGCCCACGATCATCGCCCTGATCCCGAGGCCCATCAGGAACAATCCACCGAACCCGTACAGCAGGAACCGGTAGGGCTCCATCTGCTGGCGGTAGCTGTAGATCAGCCCCACGGCGATGATGGCCACGAACCCGTAGAACATGTGGAACTGCGGGGCCTCGAGGCCCTGTCCGGCCACCAGACCCACGCCCATGGCCACCTGGCCGAAGATCGCCACTTCCGCCACGATCGTGAACCACCACAGGGCGCGGGTTCGCAGGGCGGGCAACCAGTGGGCGGCCAGCGCCCACGCCCCTGCCAAGCCGTTGCCGATGATCACGAACCAGGCGAACGACTCGTGCAGATCGAGCAGCACGGGTCTGGATCAGCTCGCGCGCGAGCCGCTCGACAGCGCCACCTGGTACGACCACAGCTCGCTGTGCGTGCTCACCGGCCCGCCATGAGGCGCCGGCGCGTCAGCACCCTGGTGGCCGTGAGCGAACGCCGGTGACGCCACCCACGCCTGGAACGCCTCCTCGTCACGCCAGCGGGTCACCACCAGCCAGGTGTCGCGGCCGTCGGTCGGCTGGAGCAGCTCGAAGCCCTCGAACCCGTCCTGATCGTCCACCGCGCCGGCGCGGGCGGCGAAGCGCTTGGCCAGCTCGTCGCCCGCCTCTGGGGGCACGGTGATGGCGTTGATCTTGATGATGCTCACCGGCCAGATCGTGTCGCACGCGCCCCGGAGCCGCCAGTCAGCCGGGAGCCCTACACTGCCGAGGACGATGTTGAAGGCGAACGACCCGTGCTGGTGCGGCAGCGGCCGCAAGTTCAAGCGGTGCCACAAGGCCAGCCAAGAACGGCTGCGCCCGGGCGCCGTGAGCGCGCCCCGCGACGTGCCGCCGCACATCCCCCGCCCCGACTACGCGGCGACGGGGACGCCGATCCGCTGGGACGAACCCCGGGTCAAGTCCGCCGACGTGATCGATCGGATGCGGCGGGCGGGGCGGGCTGCGGCGGAGATCCTCCAGCTCGCCGGCGAGGCGGTCGACGTCGGGGTCACCACCGACGAGCTCGACGCCCTCGTCCACCAGGCGTGCATCGACCGGGGTGGGTACCCGAGCCCGCTCAACTACCGTGGCTTCCCCAAGTCGCTGTGCACCTCCGTCAACGAGGTCATCTGCCACGGCATCCCCGACGACCGGCCACTGCGCGACGGTGACCTGGTCAACCTCGACGTCACCATCTACCTCGACGGGGTGCACGGCGACACCAACGCCACGTTCCTGGTGGGCGCCGCCGACCCCGAGTCCCGGCGGCTGGTGCGGGTGACCCGCGAGTGCCTCGAGCGGGGCATCGAAGCCGTGGTCCCGGGAAGGCCGCTCTCCGACGTCGGCAAGGCCATCGAGGAGCACGCCGACGCGAACGGCTTCGAGGTGGTGCGGGCCTTCGTCGGTCACGGCATCGGTGAGCAGTTCCACACCGACCTGCAGATCCCCCACTACTACGAGCCCCGCCTCGCCACCATCGCCGAGCCCGGCATGACGTTCACCATCGAGCCGATGATCTCCATGGGTACCGGCCAGCACCGCCTCTGGGACGACGGCTGGACCGCGGTCACCGCCGACGGCAGCCGCACCGCCCAGTTCGAGCACACGCTGCTGGTCACCGACCATGGAGCCGAGATCCTCACCGTGGCTCCCGACCGGGAGCACGTCGGGTGAAGCACGCCCGGTTCACCATCGCCCACCTGACCGTCGACGGCGAGGACATGCCCCTGCTCTACGCGGATCTCGTGGTCGCCCAGCACGACAACCAGAGCGAGCTGGAATGGGAGTGCGTGGCCGCGTCGCGCCGCTCGATGGCACTCGAGCAGTCCTGCTACGACCTGCGGATGCTGACCCCACAAGGCCGGCGCCTCGCTGGCGACGTGGTGCTGGTCCGCAGCGACGATCGAGGGCACGTGTTCCGCGGGGTGGGCCCGCTCGCCGGGTTCACCGAGCGCGAGTTCGAGCGCCCGGCCCACTGAGCGGCACCCCGACGGTGCTCAGCCCGCGTACCGCGGGCTTGCCTGCACGGCCCGAGCCGCCGAGCTCGCGGTCGTCGTGGTCGCCGTGGTCGATGTCGTGGATGCGGTCGAGGAGGTGGTGCTGCCCCCGCCGCCGGGGGTGTAGGTGATGGTCACCATCCCGTCGCCGGCACGCACCCCCGTCTCGAACACCACCCCGGCGGGACCACCACCAGAGCCACCACCGCCACCGCCGCCACCCCAGCCGCTCAGGTCCGCGCCCCCGCCACCGCCGCCCGCGAGGCCGCCACCCCCGCCGCCGCCGGCGATCCCGGTGGAGCTGCCCGTGTTGTCGCCACCCTCGCCCCCCGTGCCGAGCGCGCCGGGCGCGCCGTTGGCGTTGCCGCCCGAGCCCGGCGTGGTGCCCACGGCACCCCCGCCGCCGGTGGTGGTCCCATTGGGGTGCGCGCTCCCGTCACCGGCGCTGGCACCGCCGCCGGCGCCGCCCGCGCCCTGGCTCGAATACGCGGCCCCACCACCCCCGCCGGCGACCACCACCCGGTGCCCGAGCGACGTGCCGCCCTGGCGGATGTCCGATGCGCCGCCGCCGCCGGCACCCGACGGGCCGAAGTCAAGATAGCGGGTACCGCCGTCGCCACCCCCACCGAAGCCTCCAGCCCCGGGGACCGAGATCTGGCTGTCGCCGCCCCGACAGCCGACGTTCACCTGGATGGTCTCGCCCGGCGTGACCGAGATCGTCGCCGTCGCCCGCCCGCCCAGACCCCCCGAGGAGGTCGTCGTGTCGCCACCGGCGGCCCCGTGGAGGTCGACCACCGCTTCGGTGACCCCGGCCGGCACGACCCAGCTCTGGGCGGCACCAGTACAAGAGAACGTCTCGGTGATCGGGTCAGCGGCGCCGGCCGGCGCGTTGGGGAGCCACATCGCCGCAGCGACGAGGGCTCCGGGCAGGGCGATACGAAAGAGATGCCTGTTCACCGAGCCTCCTCTCGGACTGATCGCACGAGGCTACTCCGTCGCCGCCGCGACGTGGCGATCCGCTCAGTACGCGGCCCGCAGGACCGCCAGCGCGTCGGCCTCGCTGACCGGGCGGGGGTTCAGCAACACGTTGGGGTTCGACTGTGAGAGCCGGGCCACCGCCTCGAGGTCCTCCTCGTGCACCCCGCACTCGGAGAGCCGGGTGGGCAGCCCCAATCTGGCGACGAACGACGACACGAAGGCCGCCAGATCACCGCTGGCGCCCATCGCGTCGGACAGTGCGGTGATGGCGTCGGGCACCGCGCCCGCGTTGTACCGGATGGCATGCGGGAGGATGACGGCATTGGCCAGGCCGTGCGCGATGCCGGTCCGCCCGCCGACGAGCTGTGACAAGCCGTGGTGGATGCCCATGGTGCCGTTCTGCAGGCAACGGCCGCCGAGCGCCGCCCCTTCCAACATGGTGGACCGCGCGGCCAGCTCGCCGGGACGATCGACCACCGTCGGCAGCGCGCCGACGATGCGGCGGGCCCCGGCCAACGCGATCGCTTCCGCCTCGGGGCTGCGCGAAGGGGACCACACGACCTCCACGCAGTGGGCGAGAGCGTTCATCCCCGTCTCCGCGCTGATCCGCGGCGGGGTGGCGACGGTGAGCTCGGGGTCGTACACGGCCGCCACGGGCGCGCACGACGGTCCCCCCGCGCCCCGCTTCTGGCGAGTGTGGGGATCGGTCATCCCGAAGAACGGGGTCAGCTCGGCCCCCGAGTAGGTCGTGGGGACCGCTACGTGCGGCAGCATCGGGCGATCGGTCCAGGTGGTGGCGGGCATCCCGGCTTCCTGCTCAGAGAAGAAGTTCACCGCCTTGGCGGTGTCCGCGCAGGAGCCACCCCCGAACGACACCAGCCCGTCAACACCATCGCGGCGGGCCTGCAGCACCGCGGCCTGCACCACCGGCGCCGGCGCGTGCGAGGTGACTTCCGCGAAGGTGGAGGCCAGCGACGCCCCGAGCAGGCCAGTGAGGCGGCGTCCGTCGGCGGACGCCAGCCGCCCTGCGGTGGTCACCAGCATGACCCGCCGCAGGCCCAGTGCCCGCAGCAGCTCAGGGACCTCCCGCACGGTGCCCGGGCCGAACACCAGCCGCTGGGCGAGACCGGTGTGGGCCCATCCGGTTCCGGCCGGCGGTGCGCCACCCTCGCTGCTCATCGGCGACCTTCAGCCGAGACCATCGAACAGGTCGGTGCGATAGGGCTCGCCGGCGAGCCGGAAGCGACCGAGCTCGATGTACCACTCGGTACCGAAGGCCGAACGGAACGCCTCCTCGGGCATCTTCAAGAAGAACGTCTCCGGGCCGATCTGGCTGCGGTGAGCCTGCATCGAGGCTCTTTTGCGGGCCAGCACCGGGCGCACGTCGATGGCGTGGGTGATGATCGCCGCCGGCGAGCCGAAGTCGTCGTCGATCTCCCGCTGGTCGGGATCCTCGGCCACGGCCGCCTCGAGCTGCGACGCGGCCTCGCGCATCATCTCCAGGATGTGGTCCCGGTTCATGGTGGACTGGAACACCCGGGACACCCCGACCCGCTCGGCCGCGAGCCTCCCGACTCGGTGCACCTGGATGTGGTCGGGGTGCCCGTAGCCCCCGTGGTCGTCGTAGATGGTCAGCACGTCGGCGCGGACCTCGCGCAGCACCTGGGCCAGCCGCTCGGCGGCCTCGCCAACATCGGCCTGCCAGAAGCAGCGCGGATCGTCGTTGGTGGGGTCGCCCATCATCCCCGAGTCGTGGTAGCCGAGGAACTCGACCCGGCCCGCGCCGAGGATCCCGGCGGATTCGTGGGTCTCGCGCACCCGGCGCTGCCAGAGCTCCTCGCCGTCGGCGAGCACACCCGGTTGGGGCTCACCCAGCTCCCCCCGGGTGGCCACCACCAGCACGACGTCGTGGCCGGCGTCCGCAGCGAGCGCCATCGTGCCTGCGGTGGCGATGCTCTCGTCGTCGGGATGCGCGTGGAAGCACACCAGGGTCGCCATGGGTCGAAGCCTAGGGGTGGCCTCAGGCGATCGCGCCGGCCCGCCGGAGCTCGGCCACCCGATCAGGGTCGAAGCCCCACTCGACGAGCACCTCGTCGGTGTGCTGGCCGGGGAACGCCGGGGGCCGCTGGATCTCCGCCGGCGTGCGAGAGAAGCGTGGCGCGGGAGCAGGCTGGACGACCCCGTTGCGGGTGACGAAGGTGCCTCGGTGCTCGTTGTGCGGATGGTTGGGGGCTTCGGCCATCGACAGGACGGGCGCGAAGCACGCATCGGTGCCCTCGAGCAGCTCGCACCACTCGTCACGGGTCTTGGTGCGGAAGATCTCGGCGAACCGCTCCTTCATGGCCGGCCACTGGCTGCGGTCGTGCTGGCGGGGCATCGAGGGGTCATCGGCCAGGCCGAGCTTGTCGAGCAACGTGGCGTAGAACTGTGGCTCGAGCGAGCCGATCGACACGTACTTGCCGTCGGCGGTCTCGTACACCTCGTAGAAGTAGGCCCCGGTGTCGAGCAGGTTGGTGCCCCGCTCGTCGTTCCAGATGCCCATGGCCCGGAAGGCGTGGAACATGGTCATCAGCACCGCGGCCCCGTCGACCATCGCCGCGTCGACCACCTGGCCCTCCCCGGAGCGCTGCGCCTCCAGCAGCGCGCACACCACCCCGAACGCGAGCAGCATCCCCCCGCCGCCGAAGTCGCCGACCAGGTTGAGCGGCGGAAGCGGCCGCTGCCCGGCCCGGCCGATCGGCTCCAGGGCACCGGCCAGGGCGATGTAGTTGATGTCGTGGCCGGCCATCTGGGAGTACGGGCCGTCCTGACCCCAACCGGTCATGCGGCCGAACACCAGCTTCGGATTGCGGGCCAGGCACACCTCAGGGCCGAAGCCGAGCCGCTCGCAGACCCCGGGGCGGAAGCCTTCGATCAGGGCATCGGCCGACTCGACCAGGGTGAGCAGCGTCTCGACGCCGTCGGGGTGCTTGAGGTCGAGTGCCACCGATCGCCGCCCCCGGTTGAGCACGTCGGCTGGGGGGTTGGCCGGGTCCCCGCCCACGACGCTCTGCGCCCGGTCGATGCGCAGCACGTCGGCCCCCATGTCGGCGAGCATCATGGCGCAGAAGGGCCCCGGGCCGATCCCCGCCAACTCGAGCACCTTCACCCCGGCGAGCGGTCCCACGCGTCTTCCTCCGTTCGTGTCTCGGTGGTCTCGTCCTGGTGCGCCGGTCACGCCCCGGTCGCCCGCGAGGCCAGCGCGCACACGGCCTCCACGATGCGGGGCCAGTAGTGGGTGGGCAGGTCATGTCCCATGCCCTCGAGGACGAGCAGCTCCGCGCCCTCGAGGCATTCGGCCGTGCGCTCGCCACCGCTCACGTCGACCAGCGGGTCGGCGTCCCCGTGGATCACCAGAGCGGGCACCCGTAGCTGCCGCAGCGCCTCCGATCGGCTGCCCGACGCCAGGATGGCCATCAGCTGGTGGGTGACCCCCTGCGGGTAGTAGCAGCGGTCGTACCACAGGGCCGCCTTGCGGCGAGCCCGAGCCTCGTCGAAGTACTCCGGGCTGCCGATGGCCCGGCTGTTGCGCACCGAGTGCTCGATGTAGGCCTCGCGCTCGGTGGGCGCGGGCTCCAGCAGCACGTGGAGCACGTCAGGATGGGGCATGCCCACGTCGGGATCACCGGTGGTGGACATGATCGAGGTGAGCGAGAGCACCCGCTCCGGATGGGAGATGGCCATCGACTGCACGATCATCCCCCCCATCGACGCGCCGAGCAGGTGAGCGCGGGTGATGCCGAGGGCGTCGAGGAGCCCCCACGCGTCCGCGGCCATGTCGTCGAGCAGGTAGGGCGCATCCACCGGGCCGCCGGCGGCCGCGGCGCTCACGGCGGCCAGCAGGTCCACGTCGGGTGCGTCGATCTTGGTCGACAGCCCCACGTCGCGGTTGTCGAACCGGATGACGAAGAAGCCCCGGTCGGCGAACGCCTCGCAGAAGTCCTCGTCCCAGGAGATCATCTGCGCACCGAGGCCCATGACCAGCAGCAGCGGTGGATCACCGGAGGTCCCGAAGGTCTCGTACTCGAGCTCGATCCCGTTGCTGGCCGCTCGTGGCATCCGCAGATCCTCGCCGTTGCTTGACCGTGCGGTCAAGAGCCGGAGCCAGCCTGCGAGGCCGCCGGCGGCGGGACGGCTAGCGTCCCGAGCCGTGACCGACGGGGCGGAGGCGACGGGTATCGGGGCCGGAGCAGGCACGGAGCGGCACGCGCCCGCCGACCCGCGCTACCGGGTCGACCCCCTCACCGGCGACGAGGTGTACGTGGTCGCCAGCCGCCAGGGACGGCCCAACCTGCCGGCCGTGGGCTGCCCGTTCTGCCCCGGTGGTCTCGAGGCCCCCGACCCCTACGAGGTCCGCTGGTTCCCCAACCGGTGGCCGGCTTTCCCCGACGAGCGGTGCGAGATCGTGCTCTACACCCCCCGCCACGACGCGGCCTTCTGGGAGCTGAGCGTGCCCGAAGCCCGCCGGGTGGTGGATCTGTGGGCCGAACGCACTGCCGCGCTCGGCGCCCGCGACGGCGTCGACTACGTGTTGGTGTTCGAGAACCGCGGCCCAGAGGTGGGGGCCACGATCGCCCACCCCCACGGGCAGATCTACGCCTTCGACCGGGTGCCGCCGCGGGCCCGCACCGAGCTGGCCCGGCCGTCGGGTGCTGCGCTGGGGGACGAGGCGATCGGCGACCGGCTGGTGGCCTCGGGCGGCGGCTGGCGGGCGTGGGTGCCGTGGGCGGCCAACTGGCCCTACGAGCTGTTGCTCGCCACCCACACCCGGGTACCCGACCTGCCCTCGCTCGACGACCTGGGTCGCGACGGGCTCGCGGCCATCCTGCTCGACGTGCTGGCCCGGCTCGACCGGCTCTTCGACGAGCCCATGCCCTACATGATGTGGTTCCACCAGCGGCCCACCGACGGCGGCGAGTGGCCCGAGGCGTGGCTCCATCTCCACGTGGCCCCGCTGCACCGTGCCCCGGGGATCCAGCGCTTCGTGGCCGCCGGCGAGCTCGGGAGCCAGATCTACTTCAACCCCGTCGACCCCGCCGAGGCCGCGGCTCGCCTCCGCGAGGCATGAGCGGGCCGCGGGTGCGCGCCCGGGCCCCGGGGCGGGTCAACCTGATCGGCGACCACACCGACTACGCCGGTGGCCTCGCGGTCCCCATGGCCATCGATCTGGAGACCGTCGTGACCGGCACGCGGGGTGGCGGCCGGGTGCGGCTGCGGTCGGCGAGCGAGCCGTTGCCCGCCGACCTGCCACTGGAGGTCGCCGATCCCTCGACGGTCGATCCACCCTGGGCCCGCTACCCCGCCGGCGTGGTGGCCGAGCTGCGACCCCCGCTGGGCTTCACCGGGGAGGTGCACTCGACCGTCCCGGTCGGCAGCGGGCTCTCATCCAGCGCCGCGCTCGAGGTGTCGCTCGCGCTGGCGCTGGGTTACGAGGGCGACCCGATCGCGCTGGCCCGCCTGTGCCAGCGGGCCGAGCAGCGCGCGTGCGGCGTGCCGAGCGGCATCATGGACCAGCTCACGTCGATCCTCGGCCGGGCCGGCAACGCCCTGCTCATCGACTTCGCCACCCTCACCGTGACCGAGATCGACCTTCCTCCGGGCATCGAGATCGTGGTCGTCCACTCGGGCCAACCCCGCGCCCTGGCGGGCTCGGCCTACGCCGATCGCCGGCGCGACGTCGAGCGTGCCATCGCCGAGCTGGGCCCGCTGCGCGACCGGCCTGCCAGTGACGCGGAGGCCCTCACCGACCCGGTGCTGCGACGCCGGGCCCGCCACGTCATCGGCGAGAACGCGAGGGTCCTCGCCTTCGCCGGCGCGCTCCGCCGGGGCGAGCTGCGCGAAGCCGGCGCGCTGATGGTCGAGAGCCACCGCAGCCTGCGCGACGACTTCGAGGTCTCCACGCCAGTGCTCGACGAGCTGGTGGCGCGGCTGGTGGCTGCGCCCGGGGTGCTCGGCGCCCGACTGACCGGTGCCGGCTTCGGTGGTTGCGTGGTGGCGCTCGGCGAGCCCGGGGCGCTGGCCGATGAAGGCTGGCACGTGCACGCCAGCGACGGCGCCACCGTCACCGTCGAGGGTGGCTGAGCACCCCCTGGTCACGGAGCAGCCGACCCAGCCGGTCGAGCGCCCCCGGGGTACGGAACCCCCACCAGAACAGGTCCCGGCCGTCGACGAACACCACCGGCGCCATCGCCTCCAGCTCGGCGCGGTGACGCGCACCAAAGGGGTAGGGCTCTGACGGCGCGAGCACGACGTCGGGACGCCGGGCCGCGACCTCCTCGAGGCTCACCTGCGGATAGCGGGAGCGGTCGTCGAACACGTGACCCACCCCGAGATGGCGCAGCACGGACGCGCCGTAGCAGTCGCCACCGATCGTCATCCACGGCCGGCGCCAGATCGGCACGAACGCGCGACGCTCGACCACGGCCGGCTCACCGGCCTCGGACAGATCATCGATGCGCAGGTCCTTGGCGTCCATCCCCACCGCGTCGGCCAGCTCGCGCATCGCCGCTCCCACGTCACGCACCGAGCCCACGCGCACCACGTGCACCGGCACCCCCGCCGCTGCCAGCGCGACCGAGTCCTGGCGACGGTTCTCCTCGTCGTTCATCACCACCAGGTCCGGTGCCAGCCCGACGATCGCCGCGACGTCCGGGTCCTTCGTGCCGCCGACGTGCGGCAGCCCGGGCTGCTCGCAGAAGCGGGTCACCGCCACCGGCACGACACCCCAGGCCAGTAGGGTCTCGGTCACCGACGGGACGAGCGAGACCACCCGCACGCCGGCACCTACATGCGGCCCAGCAGCTCGGCCTTCTTGGCCTCGAACTCCTCCGCAGTCAGGTGGCCCTGGTCGCGCAGCTGCGCGAGCTGGGCGATCTGCTCCGGGATGGACGGAGCCGCAGGCGCCGGGTCGTGCGCGTTGATGCCCTGCGCCACCCGGTCGAACTTGCGGTTCTCGTTGTTCTCCATCTGGATGTAGATCTCGTTCTGCACCCGATTGGGCTTGCGGATGTTCTCGAACTCCGAGACCCCTTCGACGCTGGCCGAATCGACCTTGAGGTCACCGAGCCCGAGGGCCCGCTCCCAGAGCTTCTGCGAGAAGTGGATGGCGTTGATCGACTCCAGCGGGATCTCCACCCCTCGCTTGGCCAGGACGCCCGAGCGGTAGATGACCCGGTCGCTGGTCAGCACGAAGTGGGTGGTGACGAGCTGCAGGTACCGCACCCCGAACCAGACCAGGTTGACCAGCAGGACCACGGCGATCAGGTAGTTGATCGGGCCCTCCCACCCGTCGATGACGGCCCACAGGCCCACGGTCAACACCACGGCGAGGGCGGCGATCGACGGGGTGATGGTCCACCAGTGCGGGTGGAGATCGAGGACCAGCTCCTCGTTGGTGTGGAGGTTCTCCTCGGGATAGGGCACGCGTCGAGCGTACCGCTCACGCCCACCCGAGTTCGGCGAGACGGTCGTCGTCGATCCCGAAGTGGTGGGCCACCTCATGCACCACGGTGATCCGCACCTGCTCCACGACCTCGGCTTCCGAGGCGCAGCGCCGCAGGATGGGCTGGCGGAAGATGGTGATCCGGTCAGGCATCGCCCCGCCCACGCCGTACTCGGCCCGCTCGGTCAGCGGGATGCCCTGGTAGAGCCCGAGCAGGTGTGGATCGACCGCCCGGTCCTCGACCACCACCACCACGTTGTCCATGTGCTCCGCCAGCGCGGCGGGGATGGTGTCCAGTGCATCGGCCACCAGTTCCTCGAAGCGGGCTTCAGGGATGTCGATCACAGTCGTGCCCTCACCGCCGCCGCAGGGTAGCGATCCATCCCGTGATGCGCTGCCCCGTCGGGCCGTCCATCACGCTGTCAGGGGTCGTCGGTAAGGTCGGCGCCGGTGGACGCCCGACACCTCCTCGACGGGTTGAACGAGAGCCAGCATCGAGCCGTGACCAGCCCGGCGCAGCCCTTGTGCGTGCTCGCGGGCGCCGGGTCCGGCAAGACCCGGGTGCTCACCCGCCGGATCGCCTGGCGAGCCGCCACCGGCGAGCTCGACCCTCGCCACGTGCTCGCGCTGACGTTCACCCGCAAGGCTGCGGGCGAGCTGACCCAACGGCTCCGGCGACTCGGTCTGCGCGATGCGGTGGCCGCGGGAACCTTCCACGCGGTGGCTTTCGGTCAGCTCCGCCAACGCTGGGCCGACCGCGGCATCCGGCCGCCCGAGCTCCTCGACCGGAAGGTGGCCTTCGTCGCTCGCCTGCTGCCGGCGGGCGTGGGCGGCGGCACCACGGCGCTCGACGTGGTGGGCGAGATCGAGTGGGCGAAGGCCCGTCTCGTCGAGCCTGCCGGCTACGTCGGCGCGGTGCGAGCGGCGGGGCGCCGGCCGAGCGTCGACCCGGCGGTGGTGGCCGAGGCCTTCGATCGCTACGAGCAGGAGAAGCACCGCAAGCGGCTGGTCGACTTCGACGACCTGCTGAGGCTGTGCCGGCGCGACCTGCTGCGCGATCCGGAGTTCGCCCGCGCCCAGCGCTGGCGGTTCCGGCACCTCTTCGTGGACGAGTTCCAGGACGTCAACCCGCTCCAGCACGCGCTGCTCGACGCGTGGTGCGGCGAGCGCGCCGATCTGTGCGTGGTCGGCGATCCGAACCAGGCGATCTACGGGTGGAACGGCGCCGACCCGGGGTTGCTGGACGCCTTCGCCGACCGCCACCCCGGCACCGAGGTCGTCCGCCTGACCGACAACTACCGCTCGACCCCGCAGATCCTCGCGGTCGCCAACGCCCTTCTTCCCTCCAAAGGGCAGGCGGGCGCGCTGCGCGCCCACCGGCCCGACGGACCCGTGCCGCTGGTCCGCTCGTTCCCCCACGAGCGAGCCGAGGCCGCGGGGATCGCCCGGGCGGTGCGCGACCACCACCACCCGGGAGCCCGGTGGGCGTCGCAAGCGGTGCTGGTGCGCACCAACGCACAGATCGCCCTGCTCGAGGAGGCCTTTCGCGCCGCCCGGGTCCCCTTCCGGGTCCGTGGCAACGGTGCCCTGCTCGACCAGCCCGACGTGAAGGCCCGGTTGCGTGAGCTGCACCAGACAGCGCGCGAGCTGGCCACCGCGATCGCCGACCTCGAGGTCGCCGCTGCCGAGCTGCGGGCCGCGGACGACGACGCCAGCGCCGAGCGGGCTGGCAACGTCGAGGCCCTGGTGCAGCTCGCCCGCGACTACGCCGCACTCGACCCCGCCGGTTCGGTCGAGGGTTTCCTGGCGTGGCTCCGGACCACCACCAGAGCCGACCAGCCGGATGTGGTCGGTGACGCGGTCGAGATCGCCACTTTCCACGCCGCGAAGGGCCTCGAGTGGCCGATCGTACACATCGCCGGGCTCGAGCAGGGGCTCGTGCCGATCGCCCACGCCCGCACCCCGGCCGCGCTCGCCGAGGAGCGCCGCCTGCTCTACGTCGCCGTCACCCGGGCGGAGCAGCAGCTTCTGTGCAGCTGGGCGGAGCATCGCACCTACGGCGAGCGCACCGTGCCCCGCGAGGCCTCGCCCTACCTCGAGGCGATCACCGCAACGTGCGAGCGTCTCCGCCACGGCCCCCGGCGGACCCGCCCGACCACTCGCTCCCCCGCCCCCGCCGCACGCGACCGATCCGGGCCCCGGTCACGGACGACCCCGAGCCGAGCCGATCTGGACGGGCCGGGGGCCGAGCTGCTCGATGTTTTGAAGGCCTGGCGGGCAGCGCAGGCGAAAGCTGCCGCGGTGCCCGCCTACGTCATCTTCCACGACCGCACGCTGGAAGCGCTCGCGGCCACCCGCCCCCGCACCCACGCCGAACTGCTCGCGTTGCCGGGCATCGGGCCGGTCAAGGTGAGTCGGTGGGGAGACGAGCTGCTCGAGGTCATGTCACGAGCGACCCGCTGAAGCACCGGGCCATCGCGGCGGGGCGCCGGCTGCCTCGGAAAGGTCAGCGGGCGTGCAGTCTCGCCTGCTCGCTCCGCTCGCGGTGTGCCTTGAGCTCCGCGAACTTCTCCACCCCCACCGAGATGAACAGCCCCTCGGCCTCGGCGCACAGTCGCTCCCCGGCGTACAGCTCCCCCCGGGTGAAGATCTTGCGGCCCTCGACGCGCAATAGCTCGCCGATGAAGCGCAGCTCGGTGTGCAACGGGGTCGGGCTGCGGTAGACGATCGTGAGCGTGCCGGTCATGCCCGGAGCGCCCGACAGCGACTGCGTAGCGCCCAGCACCTCGTCGAACGCCCCCGCCACGTACCCACCGTGCACGCAACCGGGTGGCCCCTCGTAGGCGGAGCCGAACACCACCCGGCCGTGCACCTTGCCCTCGATCTCCTGTAGGTAGATCGGCGGCGCGAGCGGGTTGGCCCGCCCGATGAAGGGGCTGTGCTCGAACGAGGCGTGCGGGTCACCGCCCGCGTTGGCCGCCTCGGCGAAGCCCTCGTAGCGGGTGCCTTCGCGCAGGTGGTCGAACGTCAGGGCCACCCGCGCCAGCTGATCGGCAGCTTCGATGATCGCCTCGGTGGGGGCCGCAGTGGCGACCAGGCGCTCGATGATGATCCGCATGGAGTCCGCCAGCCGCCGCATCTCCACCCGGCGGGTGTCCATCTCCGAGACCGGGGGCTCCTGCCAGCGGCTGTACAGCGCGGATCGCAAGGCTTCGGCCGCGGAGGAGGCACCGGGGGACACCCGCTCGCCGGTCGGATCATGGATGGGGTCGTCGGTCACCCCGACATGGTGGCCCGGCCGGTGCTCAGAGGGCGAGATCGACCACCACCGGCGCGTGATCCGACGGCGACCTTCCCTTGCGGGCGTCACGGTCGATGCGCGCCTCCGTGACCCTGGCTGCGAGCGACTCCGCCGCCAGCACCAGGTCGATGCGCATCCCCTTTCCCTGGTGGAAGTGACCGGCGCGATAGTCCCACCAGGAAAACACCCCGCCCTCGGGATGCTGATCCCGGAACACGTCCCGCAAGCCCGTTGCCATCAGGCGACCCAGCGCGGCCCGCTCGGGCGGGCTCACGTGCGTGGCGCCCACGAACGCCTCCGGATCCCAGACGTCGCGGTCGTCGGGGGCGACGTTGAAGTCCCCGCAGAGCACCAGGTCGGCGCGCCGGCGCTCGCGTGTCTCCACCACCGAGGCGAGTCGGTCCAGCCAACGGAGCTTGTACTGGTAGTGCCCGCTGCCCACCGCCCGCCCGTTGGGCACGTAGCAGCTCGCGACCCGCAGCGGCCCGCACGTCGCCCACAGCAACCGGGCCTCGGCGTCTTCCGGCGCCCCGTCGCCGAAGCCCGCGACCACGTCCTCCAACCCCACCCGGCTCAGGATCGCCACCCCGTTCCACCGACCCTCCCCGTGATGGGAGCTCTCGTAGCCCAGGGCGTGGAACGCCAACCCCGGGAACGCCGCGTCGGACATCTTCGTCTCCTGCAGGCACACCACATCCGGCTGGTTGGCGACGATCCATTCCTCCACCCGGGCGAGGCGCGCCTTGAGCGAGTTGACGTTCCAGGTGGCCAGTCGCATCGCCCGGCAGCCTAGGCGTGGTGTTCGGGTCCACCGGGAGGGGTGCCACGCCGCGAAGACCTTCCCTCTCAGTCAACTCTTTCGGGACCTTCGACCGTGCTCACCGTGCACGCCGGTCGCTACCGTTGCGCCGGAACGGGGGAACGATGGCCGACGCCCGCAACTTCACCAGGATGCAGCGCTTCTGGTCCTGGCTCGCCGTGTGGCTCGGTAAGCACGCAGGCTTGGTCACCCTCGGCGGGCTGTTGCTCACCCTCCTGCTCGGCTACGGCACCACGAAGCTGCAGTTCGCCACCGGCCAGGACAGCTACCTCAACCCCAACGACCAGATCGCCATCGACAACATCGCCTACCAGGACCTCTTCGGTGGCCAGGCGATGCTGGTGATGCTGACCGCAGACGAGGGCACCACCATCGACCAGATGATGAGCCCGGCCAACATCCGCGAGCTCGACCGTATCCAGCGGGAGCTGGAAGCCAGGCCAGACCTCGTCACCGCGGTGATCACCCCGGTCACCGCCCTGCAGTGGAGCGAGAACCTGCTCACCCGCCGCCCCGACGGCCAGCCTACGACCAGCCCGACCGACAGCGCGGTGGGCCAGGCCACCCTCGCCGCGCTGGAGCGGGAGCCGACCGAAGCCGGGCGAGCCGCCCGCCAAGCGGACTCCCTCCAGACGCTCGCCCGTCTCGACGCCATCCCCGCCGACCAGCGCACCCTCGACAACCCCGCCTGGGTCGACCTGCTGCTCTACGACAACCAGGGCGACATCCGGCGGGCCCAGCAAGCCGTGTTCACGGACCGGCAGCACGCCTTCATCGTGGTGCGCCTGGTGGGCAACGCCTCGATCGACGTGGAGGGAGAGGGCAGCGTCTTGGTGCGCGACGTGATCGAGGGGGCCAGCCTCGAAGGCGGTTCGGCCACGGTCACCGGCGCACCAATCCTGCTCAAGGACATCAACGACTACCTCACCGGCGGGATGCTCCAGCTCGGGGCCATCGCGGTGGTGATCATGGCCGTCATCCTGCTGGTGACCTTCGACGTGCGCTGGAAGCTCTTGCCGCTCGCCGTGATCCTGGTGGGTGTCGTGTGGGCGTTCGGCCTCGCCGGCTACCTGGGCATCCCCCTCTCGCTGGTGACCATCGCCGGGCTGCCAATCCTGCTCGGCATCGGCATCGATTACGCCATCCAGATGCATGCCCGAGTCGAAGAGGAGGTCGTCATCGACCGGGACCCGCACCCGATCCAGGAGACGGCTCGCAACCTCGGGCCCGCCCTGCTCGGCGTGGTGCTGTACTCGGTGGCCGCCATGGCCGCCCTGCGGTTCGCCCTGGTGCCCATGATCCGGGCCTTCGGCCTGCTACTGGCCATCGGCATCGCCGTGGTGTGCCTGGCGAGCATCGTCCTGCCGCTCGCTGTGCTGGGGGCGCGCGAGTACCGCTCCCCCACCAAGGGGCGCGACTACCGCGAGGGACCCCTCTCCCGGTTCGTGGTGATGCTCGGAAACCTCCCCGCCTGGCTCGCCCCCGCCTTCGCGGTGGCGAGCATCGCCGTGCTGCTGGGCGGGGTGGCTGTCGAAGACCACATCAAGCTGCAGTCCGATCCCGTGCAGTGGGTCGACCAGAGCTCCCAGTCGATCCGCGACTACCGGCAGGTCGAGAACGAGACGGGATCCAGCTCCGAGCTGGGCATCTTCATCGAGAGCGACGACATCTTCTCCCAGGACACGGTCGAGTTCACCTGGCGGTACGCGAACGAGCTCCTGGCCACCCACGACGAGCTGCTCACCGCATCCAGCCTGGTCACGACCATCGGGTACGCGACCGAGGTCCCGGGCGCGACACCATTGGCCCCCCGGGCCGAGGACGTGCGGGCCGGCTATGCGCTCGCACCCCCCGACATCCAACGCTCGACCCTCAACCCCGAAGCCAACGCAGCCAACCTCATCTACCGCTACGCACCGACGAGCCTCGAGGCCCGTGCCGTGGTCCTCGACCAGATCAAGGCGCAGACCGATCCGCCACCCGGCGTGCGAGCGACCCCCTCCGGTCTGGCCACGGTGGGCGTCGGTCTGCTCCAGAACCTGCGAGCCAACCGGGTCCTGCTCACCTACCTGGCGATCCTCTTCGTCGGCGTGCTGGTCGCCCTGCGACTGCGCAGCATCATCCGCTCGCTGCTGACGTTGGTGCCCGTGCTGATCGCGGTCGGCGGGACCTCCCTCGCGGTGTGGGCCTTCGGCCTCCAGCTCAGCCCGATGACCGCCGTGGGCGGCCCGCTGGTCACCGCCGCCTGCGCCGAGTTCACCTCCTTGATGTTGTTGCGCTTCCTCGAGGAGCGGCGCCGCGGCTTCTGGCCCCGCCAGGCTGGACGGGTCGCATCGGCCCGCACCGGGCGAGCCTTCGTGGTCTCCGCCCTCACCACCATGACCGGCGTGGGGGTGATCGCCACCTCGCAGCTCCCCCTGCTGCGCGACTTCGGCATCGTCGTCGCGGTGAACATCACCGTGGCGCTGCTCGCGGCACTCATCGTGCTCCCTCCGCTGCTGGTGTGGGCCGACCAGCGCGGCTGGGTCTCCCGGGGCCAGATCCCCGACGACGTCCTGCGAGCCACCACACCGCGCCTTGCCGGCCGGCCCGAGCCGGAGGCGCTGCCCGACGAGGAGCGGGACCGCGAACCGTCAGCGCGCTGAGGGTTAAGGACCCAAACGCCCTGACCCGGCTTCCCACCGCTTCCCACCCTCACGGCGGCGGATACCGCGCCGGTAGGATCGAGTTCGTGGCCGGCCTGCCGCCCCCCAGCACGATCGGACCGAACGCCTGGCTCGTCGACGAGATGTACGAGCGCTACGTCGCTGATCCGAGCTCGGTGAGCGAGAGCTGGCGGGAGTTCTTCCACGACTACCAACCGATGAGCGCGGCCGGCGCCGATGGTGGGCGTGCGGCCCCCGAAACCACCGAACCAGCCCGCGGAGCCCCGCCCGCGGCGGGACCGCAACCGGAGGCGAGCGGCGGCGCCCCTCCGGGCGAGGCACTGCGCGGCGCGGCGGCCCGGATCGCGGCAAACATGCGGGCCAGCCTGGAGGTACCCACCGCCACCAGTTTCCGGGACGTTCCGGCCCGGCTGCTCGAAGTGAACCGGTCCATCATCAACGGCTACCTCGAGCGCAAACAGCTGGGGAAGGTGTCGTTCACCCACCTGATCGGCTACGCGGTGGTGCGGGCGATCTCCGATTCGGTGCCGGCGATGAACTCCACCTACGTGGAGGGGCCCGACGGCACGCCCCGGGTGGTGCGCCACGAGCACGTCGGACTGGGTCTGGCGGTGGACGTCGAACGTCCTGACGGTTCCCGCACCCTGCTCGTCCCGTGCATCCCCGACGCCGACACCCTCGACTTCCGGGGGTTCTGGATCGCGTACGAGGAGCTCATCCGCAAGGTCCGCGGCAACAAGCTCTCCCCCGACGACTTCACGGGCGTGACCGTCACGCTGACCAACCCCGGCACCATCGGGACGGTGCAGTCGGTCCCCCGCTTGATGCCCGGGCAGGGGGTCATCGTCGGTGTCGGCGCGCTGGGCTACCCGGCCGAGTACGAGGGCGCGGACCCAGCGACCCTGGCGGACCTCGGGGTGTCGAAGGTGATGACCCTGACCTCCACCTACGACCATCGCATCATCCAGGGCGCGGAATCCGGGCTGTTCCTGAGGCGGGTGCACGACCTGCTGCTCGGCCAGGACGGCTTCTACGCCGAGGTCTTCCGCTCACTCGGCGTCCCCTACCAGGCGGTCTCCTGGCGGCGTGACGTCAACCCGGTCGACCGCGAGCAGGCCATGCTCAGCAAGCAGATGCGGGTCCAGGCGCTGGTGAACCAGCACCGGGTGCGCGGCCATCTGATCGCCGATCTCGATCCGCTGGCGGTCGAGGAGCCCCAGATGCACCCCGAGCTCGACCCCGCGACCTACGGGCTCACCATCTGGGATCTCGACCGGGAGTTCCTCACCGGGGGCATCGGGGGGCGTGAGCGGATGCGCCTGGGTGACCTGCTGCACCTGCTGCGCGACGCCTACTGCCGATCCATCGGCATCGAGTACATGCACATCTCGGAGCCGGCCGAGAAGCGCTGGATCCAGGAGCACGTCGAAGGCGTCGAGGTGGAGCTGACCCGCCCGGAGAAGCGCCACATCCTCGAGCGCCTCAACGCCGCCGAGGCGCTGGAGCGGTTCCTGGCCACCAAGTACGTGGGACAGAAGCGCTTCGGCATCGACGGCGGTGAGAGCGCGATCCCGATCCTCGACGCCATCCTCTCCGAAGCAGCCGACGCGCACCTGCACTCGGTGACCATGGGCATGGCGCATCGCGGCCGGCTCAACGTCCTGGTGAACATCGTCGGCAAGAGCTACGAGCAGCTGTTCAACGAGTTCGAGGGGAACCTCGACCCCGAGTCGATCCAGGGGTCCGGCGACGTGAAGTACCACCTGGGCCAGACCGGCAAGTTCGTGAGCCCGGCCGGCAACGAGATCCCCGTAGAGCTGGCGGCGAACCCCTCGCACCTCGAAGCCGTCGACCCGGTGGTCGTGGGAATGGCGAGGGCCCGCATGGACGGCATCGAACCTCCGGGCGACCATCCCGCCTATCCCGTGCTGCCACTGCTCATCCACGGTGACGCGGCGTTCGCCGGACAGGGGGTGGTGGCGGAGACGCTCAACCTCTCGCAGATCAAGGGCTACCGGGTCGGGGGCACGATCCACCTGATCATCAACAACCAACTCGGCTTCACGACCCCGCCGACCGCGGCGCGCTCGTCGGAGTACGCCACCGACGTGGCCAAGATGGTCCAGGCGCCGATCTTCCACGTGAACGGTGACGACCCCGAAGCTTGTGTACGGGTCGCCCGCCTGGCGTTCGCCTACCGGCAGGCGTTCCACAAGGACGTGGTCATCGACATGCTGTGCTACCGGCGGCATGGCCACAACGAGGCTGACGATCCGAGCTACACCCAGCCGTTGATGTACAAGCGCATCGACGCCCGCCGATCGGTGCGCAAGCTCTATACCGAAGCGCTGGTGAAGCGTGGCGACATCTCCCTGGAGGAAGCCGAGGCTGCGCTGGACGATTTCCAGCACCGCCTGCAGGCAGCCCTCGAGGAGACCCGCGCCCAAGCGCCACCGAAGGCGAGCAGCTTCCGTTCTCGGGCGCCTGTCGGGGTGCTGCCGCACGTCGACACCGGTGTCGACCGGGCGGTGCTCGACGAGGTGGTGCGCGCGCTCGACACGGTTCCCGAGGGCTTCCACCTGCACCCCAAGCTGATGAGGCAGTTCGAGGCGCGCAGGAAGCTCTACCAGGGTGGGGAGGCCGACTGGGCGCTGGGTGAGGCACTGGCGTTCGGCACCCTCCTGTACGAAGGAACTTCCGTACGCCTCACCGGCCAGGACTCCCGCCGAGGCACCTTCTCGCACCGCCACGGCGTTCTGGTCGACTACGAGACCGAAGACGAGCACACGCCGCTCCAGCAGGTGGCGCGCCACGGCGCCAGGTTCTGGCTGTACGACTCGTTGCTCTCGGAGTTCGCTGCCCTCGGCTTCGAGTACGGGTACTCGGTCGCCAACAGGGATGCGCTGGTGATCTGGGAGGCGCAGTTCGGGGACTTCGCCAATGGCGCGCAGACGATCATCGACCAGTTCATCGTGGCGGCGGAGGACAAATGGGACCAGACGTCCGGCCTGGTGATGTTCCTCCCCCACGGCTACGAGGGCCAGGGCCCGGAGCACTCCTCGGCGCGCATCGAACGGTTCCTCACGCTCGCGGCCGACGACAACATCCAATGCTGCAACCCCACCACCGCGGCCCAGCTCTTCCACCTCCTGCGCCGGCAGGTGCGCCGCCATGTTCGCAAGCCGCTCGTGGTGTTCACCCCGAAGTCGCTGCTGCGGGCGAAGGCCTCCCGATCGCCGGTCGACGCGTTCACCAGGGGTTCGTTCGAAGAGGTGCTCGACGACCCACGGGTCGCGGACCCCTCGTCGGTGCGCAGGGTCGTGCTCGCCTCGGGAAAGGTGGCGGTCGAGGCGGAGGCCGAGCGTGACCGCCGGGGAGCTCCCGTGGCGATCGCTCGGGTCGAGCAGCTGTACCCCTGGCCCTACGAAGGTGTTGCACGGGTGCTGGCGCGCTACCCGAACGCCCGGGAGGTCGTGTGGCTGCAAGAGGAGCCCGAGAACATGGGAGCCTGGAACGCCATCAAAGGTCGGCTCTACGAGTCCCATGGTGAGACGCACTCGATCCGCCGGGTGAGCCGGGTCGAATCGGGCAGCCCTGCCGCCGGCGCATCGGTGATCCACCTCCAGGAGCAGTCGGCGCTCTTGGAGGACACCTTCGCTGGTCTCTGACCCGCCCTCGCCTGCTCTCTCCCCCTCGCCACCTTCCCCCTCCTTTCGCGAACCGGCCTGTCAAACGCGTGCCCCGGCACGCAGATCCCCTGCCAGTTCGCCGCTTCGCTAGGCAAGACGGACATGGAGGTGGAGATGTCCCTCGACGAGGATCTCCGCTCGCTGGCGGCGCGCCAGCACTGCTTGTTCACGACCGACCAGGCTCAGGCGCTCGGCGCGAGCCGATCGGCGCTCGACCATCGGGTCCGTACCGGACGCTTGCACAGGGTGGCACCACGGGTGCTCTGCCTGGGCGGTGTGCCGATGACGACCCAGCTACGTCAGTGGGCGATCCTGCTCGAGTGTGGCGGTACCGCCGCGCTCTCACACCAGACGGCCGCAGCGCACTGGGGTGTCCCCGGCTACCGGGTCGAGCCGATCCAGGTGCTGCGACTTCGTGATGGCACCTATCCGCCGTCGCGGCTGGGGGTCGTCCATCACACCCGCTCCCTTCCCGATGACCACGTGGCTATCCTCGACGGTTTGCGGATCACCACCCCGGCCCGCACGCTCTTCGACCTCGCCCCACACGTCTCGCCAGGACGTCTGGAACGTCTGATCGACCACGCGTGGTCCCACCGCCTGGTGACCGGGCGCCTGCTCGACCGGACACTCCGGGACCTCAGCCGTCGTGGTCGCCCGGGAATCCGGATCATGCGCGCGCTGCTGGCGGAACGGGGTCCCGACTACCAGCCGCCGGACAGCGCGCTGGAGGCACGGTTCGAGAAGCTCCTCCGAGAGGATGGCCAAGCGCCGATGGAGCGCCAGGTGGATCTCGGCGGCGAGGACTGGCTGGGCAGAGTCGACTTCGTGGACCACGAGGCGCGGGTGATCGTCGAGATCGACAGCGACTTGCACCACACGAGCATCAGCGACCGTCGAGCCGACGCGGCCCGGCAGGCCGCGCTCGAGGCTGCGGGCTGGCTCGTGGTCCGCATCACCGAGTTCGAGCTGTGGCACCGCCCGCAGGAGGTCGTCGAGAGGGTGCGCCGGGCGCGGGCATCAGCCTGGCAACGAACCGGCAGCTGATCTGCGTGCTCTGGCACGCGTTTGACATGCCAGTTCGCGAGGGGGGCGCGGACCGGCAGCGAAAACGCGTGCCAGAGCACGCGTTTGACATGCCAGTTCGCGAGGGGGGCGGTGGTGGGCGACGGTCGGCGGTGGTCAGCGGAGGGGGAAGCCCACCACGGCCTCGAGCTGCGCGAGGGCCTGGTGCGGATCGACCACCTTGATCGTGGACATACCCATCTCGCGGGCGGGCTTCAGGTTCACACCGAGGTCGTCGAGGAACACCGCCTCGCCCGGCTCGATGCCGAGCTCACGGCACGCCAGCTCGTAGAACCGGGGATCCGGCTTGCGAACGCCCACCTTGCTCGACTCGATCACCACGTCGAACAAGGCGAGCACTGCGCCCATCTCGCCCTCGCGGTCGACGTGACCGTCGACGGTGACGAAGTTGTTGGTGAGCAGCCCGGTGAGCAGGCGTTCCGAACACCGGCGGACCGCCTCGACCATCTCGGGACGCAGCTCGCCGCCGAGCAGGGCCAGGACCTCCCGAGCGTCCAGGCGGTGCCCGGCATCCGCTGCCTCAGCCTCGAACCGCTCGCAGAACTCGTCGAGGGTGATCTTGCGGCGCTCGAGCTGCGCCCAGGCATTGGTGTCGGGGTTGGTCGCGTTCACCCGCCGGATGAAGCCCTCCGGAAGTCCGCGCTCTGCCTCGTATCGGGCGAAGGCGTCGAACGGCGACGAGAGGATCACCCCGCCGAAGTCGAAGAGCACGGCGCGGATCACGGTCGATCAGCCGAGCAGGTCCCGGGCCACCTGGGCCCAGAGCGCGGTCGACAACGACAACGACTCCACATCGACCCGCTCGTTGTCCCCGTGGAACATCGCGCCGTAGTCCTCGAAGGTCATCTTCCGGCTGAACAGTCCGAACCCGTAGCTCGTCACGCCCTTGCCCCGGAAGTACTTCGCATCGGTGGACCCGACCGTGAGGTACGGAACGGTCTGGCTGCCCGGATACCACTGCTGGGTCACCCGTGAGAGCGAGTCCCACAACGGGGTGTCGATCGGCGAGGACGTCGACTCGATGGCTTGGAGGGTGATGATCTCCACCGAGGACGCGAGCTCGCCCAGCGCCTCGACCAGGGCGGCACGAGCCTCCTCGATCGTCTGACCGGGAAGGGTGCGCACATCCACGTCGAGCTCCACCGTGTGGGGGATGGTGTTGATCTTGTCGCCACCCTGCACGACGGTGGGAGCGATGGTCAGGTGCGTGCAGGCGTGGAACTGCCGAGCCATGCCCACCGGCAGCGACTCGCACAGGGACTCGAAGCCGTCTGCCGAGAGCAACGGCTCGGTGATCTCCTCCGGATAGCCCATGCTCTCGATGAACCGGCGCCACACGTCGTGGATCCGCGTCTCCGGCCGGAAGTCGTGCAGGCGCTGCACGACCTGCGCGGCCTTCACCAACGCGTTGTCGGTGCGGTAAGGCTGCGAGCCGTGGCCCGGGGTCCCGCTGATCCGTAGCCGGCACCAGTACAGCCCCTTCTCCCCCACGATGACCGGCAGTTTCAACCCCGCCGGGCTGGGGATCGGGATGCCACCGGACTCGGTGATGACGTAGTCGGCCCGCACGGCGTCGTAGTCGTGTGCCACGAGATGGCCCGCGCCGTAGGTGCCGTGCGCTTCCTCGTCGGCGACCGCCAGGAACACGAGCGTCCCGTCGGGACGGAAGCCCTCCCGCACCAGCTGCTTCAGGGCCACCGCCATCGACGCGGTGAGGTTGAGCATGTCCACCGCACCACGCCCCCACACCTCACCGTCGATCAGCTCGCCGCCGAAGGGGTCCTCCCGCCAACCTTCCTCGTGAACCGGCACCACGTCGGTGTGCCCCATGAGGAGCAACGTCGGTGCGTCGCGCCTCATGCCTTCGATGCGGGCCACCAGGCTCTGTCGGCCCGGCGCGGACTCGAAGCGTTCCAGCTGCAGACCGGAGCCTTCCAGGTAGTCGGTCAAGGTGCTGACGCTGCGCTCCTCGTGGCCGGAGTCGACCCTGCCGTCGTTGACACAGGCGTTGCGAATGAGCTGCTGGAGGAGCTCGACGACCTCGCCTTCGGCGCGCGCATTCGTACCTTCCACCTGGAGCAGCGTAGGCTGCGTTGGTCGATGCCCGCCGGCTCGACACGGCCGCCACTGGCGATCCGGACCGCTCGGCCCACCGGGCGCGAAGCGCGTCGGTTCGCGATCGGGGCCACCCAGTCCACCTCATCACGCCTGCCCGCGGGCAGGCCCACGACCCGGGAACACACGAATCGATGATCCGACCGCACGTGGTGGTCGACGGCTCCAACATCGCGACCGAAGGCCGTTCGACCCCCAGCCTCCGTCAGCTGGACGAGGCGGTGCGGGCCTTCATGGCCGAGCATCCCTCCGACATCGTCACCGTGGTGGTCGACGCGACCTTCGGGCACCGCATCGACCCATCCGAGCGCGCCGAGTTCGACGACGCCGTGTCGTCGGGGGAGCTCATCACCGCTCCCGCCGGGGCGATCGGACGGGGTGACGCGTTCATCCTCCAGATCGCCGACAAGGCGGATGCCACCATCCTCTCCAACGACTCCTTCCAGGAGTTCCACGGCCAGCACGAATGGCTCTTCGACGAGGGCCGGCTGGTCGGCGGCAAACCGATCCCCGGTGTCGGCTGGGTCTTCCTGCTGCGAACCCCCGTCCGTGGGCCCGCCAGCAGGCGAGCCGTGAAGGAAGCCAAGGACAAGGCGGGCAAGGCCAAGGGGAAGGCCCCGGAGAAGGAGGAGAAGGAGGCGAAGAAGGACGGGCGGGGCGCAAAGCCCTCCAAGGGGGCCGAGAAGCCGAAGGCCGCGAAGAAGGACGAGGAGAAGGCCGCCAAACGCAGCCGCAAGAAGCGGTCGAAGCCGTCGGAGGCGATCAACCCCGCATTGCCGTTCATCGAGTTCGTCGGAAGGCATCCGGTCGGGTCGGTGCTCGACGCGACGGTCACACAGTTCTCCTCCCACGGCGCGTACGTGGAGGTCGAGGGCGTCACCTGCTACGTGCCGCTCCGTCTCATGGGTGACCCGCCACCACGATCGGCCCGCGACGTGCTCCAGATCGGCGAGACCCGCACCTTTGCCGTGCACACCATCGATGCGGCGTTGCGAGGTGTCGACCTCGCACTCGTCGCGACGCGCGATCGCGCGGCGGAACGTCGTCACAAAGAGACGAGTGCGGTGACCGATGAGGCATCGATCACTCGCGCGACGGCACGTGAGATCGAAGAGGACGCGACGAAAACCAACACAAGCGCATCGTTCCTTGCTACAACTTTCACAGCAGACCAACACGCCGAGGAGGCGCAGGTGACACCAGCAAAGAAAGCTGCGAGCAAGCGAGCAGCCAAGAGGACCACCGCGAAGCGGGCCGCGAAGAAGGCTCCCGCGCGCAAGGCAGCGAAGAGCGCGCCGGCCAAGAAGAAGGCGGCGGCGCGGAAGACCACCGCGAAGCGGACCACGAAGAAGGCCACCGCCAAGCGCACCGCCAAGAAGGCCACGAAGAAGGCTCCGGCCAAGAAGGCCACCGCGAAGCGGACCACGAAGAAGGCGACCGCCAAGCGCACGGCCAAGAAGGCGACCGCCAAGAAGGCCACGAAGAAGGCTCCGGCCAAGAAGGCCACCGCGAAGCGCACGACGAAGAAGGCTCCGGCCCGCCGCCGCTAGCCCTGCTTCGTTCCTGTCGGACCCCTCGACGACGCAGCCCCGCCGGTCGACGGCGGGGCTGCTCCCGTTCTCGCCCCGTCTTTCCGTCGCTCACGAGGGGATCGGTAACCTCGGCCGCATGAACGCGCAGTTCATCTTCACCATGCACAAGGTGAGCCGCTTCTACCCGCCCGACCGCGAGGTCCTGAAGGACATCAGCCTGTCGTTCTACCCGGGGGCCAAGATCGGGGTGATCGGCCCCAACGGCTCAGGCAAGTCGTCACTCCTGCGGATCATGGCCGGTCATGACGACGGCTTCACGGGTGAAGCCCGCCTGACGCCCGGCTTCACCGTCGGCCTGCTCGAGCAGGAGCCGCACCTCGACCCGGGCAAGGACGTTCTCGGCAACGTGATGGACGGGCTCGGTGAGACGGCCACCCTCCTCGAACGCTACGACCAGGTCCTCGCCCGCTGGAGCGATCCCGATGCGGACTTCGAGCAGCTCGGTGAGGAGCAGGCCGAGCTGGAGCGCAAGATCGAGGCGGCTGGCGCGTGGGACCTGAAACGCACCATCGACATCGCCATGGACGCGCTCCGCCTCCCGCCTCCGGACGCGGACGTCACGACGCTGTCGGGCGGGGAACGTCGCCGAGTCGCACTCTGCCGCCTGCTGCTGTCGCGCCCGGACCTGCTCCTGCTCGATGAGCCCACCAACCATCTCGACGCCGAGTCGGTCGCCTGGTTGGAGCGGTTCCTGCGCGACTACCACGGCACGGTGGTGGCCATCACCCACGACCGCTACTTCCTCGACAACGTCGCGGGCTGGATCCTCGAGCTCGACCGCGGCCGGGGCATCCCCTTCCAGGGCAACTACAGCTCGTGGCTGGAGCAGAAGGAAGAACGGCTCCGGCGCGAGGAGAAGGCCGACTCCAAGCGGATCCGCACCCTCGAGCGCGAGCTCGAATGGGTGCGGATGGCCCCCAAGGCTAGGCAGGCGAAGGGTCGAGCACGGCTCAATGCCTACGAGCAACTCCTCGCCGACTCGCAGACCGCCGATCGGGGCCCGGACACCCTCGAGATCTTCATTCCCTCCGGCAACCGGCTGGGCGACGTGGTGATCGAGGCCGACCACCTCCGCAAGGCTTACGGCGACCGTCTGCTCATCGAGGACCTCAGCTTCTCGCTCCCCAGGGCAGGCATCGTCGGGGTGATCGGTCCGAACGGCGCGGGGAAGACAACGCTGTTCCGCATGATCACCGGCGCCGAGCAGCCCGACGGCGGTGAGCTGCGGGTGGGACCGACCGTGGAGCTGGCCTACGTCGACCAGTCGCGCGATGTGCTCGATCCCGACCGCACCGTCTACGAGGAGATCACCGACGGCGCCGACATCGTCCGGCTGGGCAACCGCGAGATGAACGGTCGGGCGTACGTGGCGTCGTTCAACTTCAAGGGCTCTGACCAGCAGAAGAAGGTCGGGGTGCTCTCGGGGGGAGAACGCAACCGTGTGCACCTGGCCAAGGTCCTCAAGGCCGGTGGCAACGTGCTGCTGCTCGACGAGCCCACCAACGATCTCGACGTCGACACGCTGCGAGCGCTCGAGGAAGGTCTCGAGGCGTTCGCGGGGTGCGCGGTGGTGATCAGCCACGACCGTTGGTTCCTCGACCGGGTGGCCACGCACATCCTGGCGTTCGAGGGCGACTCGCAGGTCCGCTGGTTCGAAGGCAACTTCAGCGAGTACGAGGCTTGGCGCCGCAAGCAGCTCGGGGCGGAGGCCGACCAGCCACACCGCATCAAGTACAAGCCCCTCGTCCGCAGCTGACGCACCGATGTCCCCCCGCCTCATCCGCCGCCTGGTGATCGTCGTGTTCGTCACGGGGATCGCGGGCATGATCGTGGGCTCGGTGGCCGACAACAACGGGGTGGCCATCACCTTCGGTCTGATCACGGCGGCCGCCGCGCTGGGGTTGATCCTGGTGACGTCGGTGGCGCCGCCCGGGTCCTTCAGCTCACGAGCGGCGCCGCATGATCGACCGCCGGACACCGTCGACGAGCGGATCGCGGCCGACGTCGAGGCCCGCATCGAACGGCTCGCCGCGGCGGGAGCCGACGAGACCGAACTGCGCCAGCTCGTGCAACGAGCCGTCGAGCTCGGGCGCGGCAGCTCGCGCTGATCGCGCACTGGGCCGTTCGGCCCTTCACGCTCAGCTCGTACGACCCCTCCGCCGATGGAATGGCATGGCAACGACGGCGACCGTGACCAGCAGGCGGTTCAAGAGTCGAGCCGTCCTGCGTGTGATCGAAGCAGGCAGCTTCGCGGAGTGCGCCTACTGCGGGGAGCTGGTGAAGTTCCAGGCCAAGACCAGGCAGCTGCAGGTGATCTGCAACGTCTACGTCAAGGGCCGATGGGATCGAGTCGAGCACTACCACGAACGCTGCTACCACGAGGCCGACGAACCGTACGGCACACCACTCGCCGCGGCGTGACCAACCTCGATCGGCAAGGCCGGTCGCGAACCGTGCTAAGGCAGCACGCCTCGCGCCGCAAGCAGCGCGACGACACGTTCTGCCTGCGCGGCGGCGCTGCCGTCGGCGGGCGTGAGCTCGAGCTCGGGTGACCGCGGCGGCTCGTACGGGTCGTCGATACCGGTGAAGCCCGTGATCTCGCCCGCCCGAGCCTTGACGTAGAGGCCCTTCGGGTCCCGGCGCTCGCACTCCTCGATCGGGGTGTTGACGAACACCTCGATGAACGGCAACCCGGCTGCGTCGTGGATGGCACGAGCACGGTCCCGACCGGCGCGGTAGGGACTGATGAGGGGCACCAGCGCTACCACCCCGGCATCGGCGAACAAGCGCGCCACCTCGGAGGCCCGGCGCACGTTCTCGTCACGATCGGCGGCCGAGAAGCCGAGGTCGCCGTTCAGGCCGTGACGGAGGTTGTCGCCGTCGAGGAGGTACGCGGGCCGACCTCGCTGGAGCACCAGCCGCTCGACCTCGACCGCGATCGTGGACTTGCCCGAGCCGGACAGGCCGGTGAACCACACGGTGATGCCCGCCAGGCCAGCGGCTGCCCAGCGCTCCGCCCGGGGGATGGCGCTCTCGTGCCAGACGACGTTGGGGCTCGTGCGGGCGTCGGGTCCGCTCACTGGGTGGGACCGAGGATCATGCCGGCGCCCACGGTGTTGTTCGTGGCTTCGTCGATGAGGATGAAGCTGCCGGTGGTGCGGTTACGCCGGTAGTCGTCGAAGAACAGGGGCACCGTGGTGCGCAGGCTCACCCGCCCGATCTCGTTGAGGGCCAGGACTCGGGCGTCATGATCACGATGCAGGGTGTTGACGTCGAGCCGGTAGTGCAGGTCCTTCACCAGGGCGCGCGCCGAGCGGGTGGTGTGTTTGATGGCGTACTTCGCCCCCGGGGTGAGCTGGCTCTGGTCGGCCATCCAGCAGATCATCGCGTCGATGTCCTGGCCGACCGTGGGTTGGTTGTGAGGCCTGCAGAGCATGTCGCCCCGCGAGATGTCGATGTCGTCGGTGAGGGTCACCGAGACCGACATCGGTGCGAAGGCCTCCTCCAGGGGCCCGTCGTGGGTGTCGATGGAGTGGATCCGGCTGGTGAACCCGGACGGGAGCACGAGCACCTCGTCGCCCACCTTCAGCACCCCGCCGGCGACGGTGCCGGCGTAGCCCCGGTAGTCGTGGAACTGATCACTCATCGGGCGCAGGACGTACTGCACCGGGAACCGGGCATCGATGAGGTTGCGGTCGGACGCGATGAACACGTCCTCGAGATGGTGTAGTAGGGAGGTGCCTTCGTACCAGGGCATGTTCGCCGAGCGGTGCACCACGTTGTCGCCCTGCAGCGCGGAGATCGGGATGAACGTGAGGTCCGTGATGTCGAGCTTGGTGGCGAAGGCTTTGAACTCGTCCTTGATCTGCTCGAACACCCCTTGGTCGTAATCGACCAGGTCCATCTTGTTCACGCACACCACGAGGTGCGGCACCCGCAGCAGCGATGCCAGGAACGCGTGGCGCCGCGACTGCTCGACGATGCCGTTGCGGGCGTCGATCAGCACCAGGGTGAGATCCGCCGTGGAGCATCCGGTCACCATGTTGCGGGTGTACTGGATGTGCCCCGGGGTGTCGGCAATGATGAACTTCCGCTTGGGCGTGGCGAAGTAGCGGTACGCGACGTCGATGGTGATGCCCTGCTCCCGCTCGGCTCGCAAGCCGTCGGTGAGCAGCGCCAGGTTGGTGTACTCGTCGCCGCGGTCGCGGCTCGTACGCTCCACCGCTTCGAGCTGGTCCTCGAAGATGGCCTTGGAGTCGTAGAGCAGCCGACCGATCAACGTGCTCTTGCCGTCATCGACGGAGCCGGCGGTGGCGAAGCGGAGCAGCTCGGCCATCAGAAGTAGCCCTCCTTCTTGCGATCTTCCATGGCCGCTTCGCTGGTCTTGTCGTCCGCTCTCGTGGCCCCACGCTCGGTGATGCGGGTGGAGGCCACCTCGGCGATCACCGCGTGTACGTCGGCCGCGCTCGATTCCACCGCGCCGGTGCAGCTCGCGTCACCAACGGTGCGGTACCGCACCAGCGCCTCGAACGGCTCCTCGCCGTCCATCAGGGTGACGAACGGGCTCACCGCGAGCAGCATGCCGTCGCGGCGGAAGACCTGCCGCCGGTGCGCGTAGTAGATCGACGGCAGCTCGATGCTCTCCTCGGCGATGTACTGCCAGATGTCGAGCTCGGTCCAGTTCGAGAGCGGGAACACCCGGATGTGCTCACCGGGCTTGTGGCGGCCGTTGTAGAGCGCCCACAGCTCCGGTCGTTGGTTCTTCGGGTCCCACTGCCCGAACTCGTCGCGGAAGGAGTACACCCGTTCCTTCGCCCGCGCCTTCTCCTCGTCCCGCCGACCACCGCCGAAGACCGCGTCGAAGCGATGCTCCTCGATGGCGTCGAGCAAGGTGGTGGTCTGCAACCGGTTCCGGCTGGCCCGAGGGCCCGTCTCGTCGACCACCCGGCCCTGGCGGATCGACTCCTCGACGCTCGCCACCACCAACCGGACACCGAACCGCTCCACGGTGCGGTCGCGGTAGTCGATGACCTCCGGGAAGTTGTGACCGGTGTCGACGTGCATCACCGGGAAGGGGAGCTTGCACGGCCAGAACGCCTTGAGGGCCACGTGCAGCATGACGACGGAGTCCTTGCCGCCCGAGAAGAGCAGCACGGGACGCTCGAACTCCGCGGCGACCTCCCGCATGATGTGGATCGACTCCGCTTCGAGCATGCGGAGGTGGCTCAGTTCGTAATCCATGAGGCGCTCCAGCGTAGGGTACGGGGGCAGTCCCGTGAAATCCCGACCAGATAGGTAAACATTTGGTGGCACCGACTCCCGCAGGGCCGACCCCTGCCGATCACGCGCTGGCCGCCGAGCTGGCCGGTCGGGCCGCCGCGCTCCTGCTCGAGCTGCGACGGTCCCACGATCCCGGTGGCGACCCCGCCGTGCTGCGCAAGGCCGGTGACCACCAGTCGAACGAGCTGCTGCTCGCCGGGCTGGCCGCAGCGGTGCCCGCCGACGCGGTGCTGTCGGAGGAGTCCAAGGACGATCCGGCGCGGATCCACGCCTCCCGAGTGTGGATCATCGACCCCCTCGACGGCACCCGCGAGTTCGGCGAGCCGCCCCGCACCGACTGGGCGGTTCACGTGGCCCTCACCATCGACGGCGCACCGGTGGCGGGCGCCGTGGCGCTGCCGGCCCTGGACGTGGTGCTCGGGACCGACCCGCCCGCCACGCTCGCGCCCCCCTCCGACGGGCCCGTACGGCTGGTGGTGAGCCGCACCCGGCCCCCGAAGGCCGCGACCTTCCTCGCCGATCGCCTCGACGCCACGCTGGTCGAGATGGGATCGGCCGGGGCGAAGGCAATGGCCGTGGTCCGGGGAGAGGTCGACGTCTACGTGCACTCCGGCGGGCAGTACGAGTGGGACTCCTGCGCCCCGGTGGCGGTGGCCGCCGCCGCGGGGTGCCACTGCTCCCGCATCGACGGCTCACCGCTGATGTACAACAACGAAGATCCGTACCTCCCCGACCTGCTCATCTGCCGCCCCGAGCTGGCCGAGCCGGTGCTCGCCGCGCTCGCCGACTTCCACGGCTGACGGCCGCTCAGTGGCCGGGAACGACCGATGGAGCTGAAGGCCACCCGCTACCAGGTGGAGGACCGGATCGCCACCATCACCCTGGCCAGGCCCCACCGCCTCAACGCGTGGACCGGCCGGATGCACACCGAGTACCGGTGGCTGCTCGCCCGGGCCGAAGCGGACACCGGGGTGCGGGTGGTGGTCGTCACCGGTGAAGGGCGGGGCTTCTGCGCCGGTGCGGATGCCGCCGCCCTCGACGGCCACGTCGCCAAGGGCGGCTACGACCCCGGCACGACCTCCGAGCTGGCCACCCCGGGATTCGGGGTCCACCCGACCTTCGACCGGGACTTCGCGTTCCACTTCGGGTTGACCAAACCGGTGATCGCGGCCCTCAACGGCCCGGCCGCCGGCGTCGGGCTGGTGCTCGCGTGCTTCTGTGACCTGCGCTTCGCGGCGGCAGGCGTGAAGCTCACCACCTCCCACGGGCGGCTCCACCTGCCGGCCGAGTACGGCTTGTCCTGGGTGCTACCCCGCCTCATCGGCGCCGGCCGGGCTCTCGACCTGCTGCTGTCGAGCCGCGTCGTGCTGGCCGAAGAAGCGCTGGAGATGGGGCTGGTGAACCGGGTTTGGCCCGGAGCCGAGCTGCTACCGAGAACCTACGAGTACGCGCACGAGCTCGCGCACCACATCTCACCCCGCTCCCTGGCCGAGACCCGCAGGCAAGTGTGGGTCGACCAGCACCGCGACGTCGGCTCGGCCGTCGAGGAAGCCCGGCGGCTGCTGGAGGAGATGATGACCGAGGAGAGGTTCCGCGAAGGGGTGCAAGCCCTCCGGGAGAAGCGACCACCCGAGTTCTAGCCCTCGACGCCCTCACTACCACCTATCGAGCCGATGACCTGCGCCGTGTGCTCGCCGAGGCCGGGCACCGGCCCGACCGGTGGCACGCCCCCACCGTGGAAGGTCACCGGTGAGGCCACCGCCCGGTGGGCAGGTGCGCCCCCGCCCTCGGGGACATCGACGAAAGCACCGGCGGCGATGGCCTGCGGGTCCTCGACCACCTCGTCGGGGGTCAGCACCGGCGCCCACCACACGCCGTGCGCGTCGAAGGCGGCGGCGATCTCGTCGCGAGACGACGCGGCGAAGGCCTCGTCGAGGATGGCGATCAGCTCGACGGCATGGTGGCGGCGCGCCCGGCCGTCGGCGAAGCGCTCGTCGTCGATCAGATCCTCGCGACCGATGCTGCGACACAGGTTGGGGAAGTGCCGCTGGCTCTCCACCCCGAGCAACCAGAACCAGCGGCCGTCACCGGCCCGGTAGCAGTTCACCAGCGGGTTCATCTCCTCGGTCCTCGCCACCGGCCCCGCCAGCTTGCCGAACCGCAGCTGGATCCCCAGATCCCACCCCAGGCAGTACACGCCCGTACGGAGCAACGAGGTCTCCACCACCTGCCCCTTGCCCGTGCGCTCCCGCTCGAGGAGCGCGCCGAGGATTCCCGACAGGGTCGCCAGCCCCGTCACGTGGTCACCGAACCCGCCGCGGATGTTCGGCGGCGGGGTGTCGCCCGCCGCCAGGGTGGCGGCGATGCCCGTGCGAGCCCAGAAGCCCCCGACGTCGTAGCCCGGCCGGGTCGCATCGGGCCCCTCGAGGCCGTAGCCAGTCACCAGGGCATAGACCAGATGGGGGTTCTCGGCCAACAGCGCATCGGGGCCGAAGCCCAAGCGCTCCAGCGCGCCGGCCCGCAGGTTGGTGAGGAACACGTCGGCCGTCCTCACCAGCGCGTGCAGCCGCTCACGGTCGGCCTCGTCCTTGAGATCGAGCACCACGCTGCGCTTGCCCCGGTTGTCGAGATCGAACGGTGGGGACTCGGTCCGGCCGTGACCGGCGATGAGCTGGAACACCCGCCGCATCGGATCACCCTCGGGCGGCTCGACCTTGATCACGTCGGCTCCCCAGTCGGCGAGGATCCCGCCCGCGGACGGCCCGGCCACCCAGACCCCCAACTCGACCACCCGGTAGTTCTCGAGCATCAGGCCACGCTAGCGAGGGTCACGACGACCGTCCGCTCCTACACTCCCGGGCACCATGGCCCACGACGCCGCCACCACCGACACCGACACCCGCGCCACCACCGACGGCCCGCCTGCGGACCTCGAGGTGGGCTCGTTCAGCGACCACCCGCCGTGGATCGTCGACCCCGCGGAGATGCGATGGCGCCGCGCGGTGCCAGCGGTGCGGTGGGTGAAGCGCCGGGAGCTTCCCGAGCTGGTCCGGCCCCGGAGGCTGCCGCCGGTCCGGAGACTGACGCGAGTGGCCCGCCACATCGGCGGCGCCCTCGTCGGCTGGTACGTCTCCGGCAGGCGAGCCGGCGGCTCCGCGTCGAAGCGCGACCTCTCCCGGCGGTTGCGGATCGCCGCGGAGCGACTCGGGCCGACCTACATCAAGCTCGGCCAGATCATCTCCTCGGGGGAGGGTCTGTTCCCCGAGGAGCTGGTGAGCGAGTTCCAGAAGCTGCGGGACCGGGTGCCACCGGAGTCCTTCGGCGACGTGCGGGCCGTGGTCGAGAGCGACCTGGGGTCGACGTTGGAGGCGGTCTTCGAGCGCTTCGATCCCGAGCCGGTCGCCGCGGCGTCGATCGCCCAGGTCCACCGGGCGCGCCTGCGCACCGGCGAAGACGTGGTCGTGAAGGTGCAGCGGCCGGGCATCGACCGGCTGGTGCACGACGACCTGCGGGTCATGGCCTGGTTGGCCCCGTTCCTGGTCGGGCGCATCCCGGTGGCCGCCCTGGCCAACCCGCCGGCGCTCGTGGAGCTGTTCGCCGAGACCATCACCGAGGAGCTGGACTTCCGGCTGGAAGCCGAGAACATGCTCGACATCGCCCGTTGCTTCGCGGAGCTCGACCAGCGGGGCTACGTGATCCCCCGCCCCCATCCCGAGCTGGTCACACCGCGGGTGCTGGTCATGGAGCGGCTCGACGGGTTCGCCTTCTACGACGTCGAGCGCATGAAGGAGGCAGGCGTGGACACCGAGGCGGTGATCCGCACCGGGATGATCGGCTTCATGGAGGGCGCCATGATCCACGGGATCTTCCACGGCGACCTGCACGGCGGCAACCTGGTCGTGATGGCCGACGGGCGGGTGGCGCTGCTCGACTTCGGGATCACCGGCCGGATGGACGAGCCTCGGCGCCTGGCGTTCCTGCGGCTGCAGGTCGCGGCCAGCATGAACGACATCCGAGGGCAGATGGCCGCCCTGCGCGACCTGGGGGCGTTGCCGGCGGACACCGATCTCGACGCGGTGATCCGTGACCTCGGCCTGGACCGCCCTCCTGTCGACCCGACGACGATGACCGCGGACGAGATGGTGCACGAGATCCAGCGAGCGGTGAAGAGCCTCCTGGCCTACGGCGCCCGGTTGCCCAAGGAGCTCATGCTGTTCGTGAAGAACATGGTGTTCCTCGACGGAGCCATCGCCTCGCTCGCCCCGGACCTGGACCTCTTCGCCGAGATCGCACACATCTCCGCCTACTTCGCACAGACCCACGGCGAACGCATCGCGGCCGACATCGGCATCGACCCCCGTACCTACGAGCTCGACTTGTCCGGGGTGAAGGGCAGCTTCGGGGTCGATCCCACCACCGAGTCCCTGACCTACCGAGACCTCCAGAAACGGCGGGAGGTCATCCGCAGTCGCTTCCGGGAGCGGGCGATCGACTGAGCCGCCAGCACGTACGCTCGCTCCCCGATGCGCATCGTGATCGCCCGCTGCTCGGTCGACTACGTGGGCCGGCTCTCCGCACACCTCCCACTCGCCACCCGACTGATCATGGTGAAGGCGGACGGGTGTGTGGCCATCCACGCCGACGGCGGCGCCTACAAGCCGCTCAACTGGATGAACGCCCCCAACCGCTTGATCGAGGAGCCGGGGCGGTGGGTGGTGACCAATCCCAAGGGCGAGACGCTCACCATCATCCTCGATGAGGTGCTCAGCGACAGCACGCACGAGCTGGGCGTCGACCCCGGGCTGCAGAAGGACGGCGTGGAAGCACACCTGCAGGAGCTGCTGGCCGCGAACCCGGAGGTGGTGCTCGACGGGCTGCGGCTGGTCCGACGGGAATACCCCACCGACATCGGGCCCGTCGACCTGCTGTGCCGGGACGCGGCGGGCAACGCGGTGGCCATCGAGGTGAAGCGGCGGGGCGAGATCGACGGCGTCGAGCAACTCGCTCGTTACCTGGAGCGCCTGGATCGTGACCCCCTCCTGCGCCCGGTCCGGGGTGTCTTCGTGGCCCAGTCCATCAAGCAGCAGGCGAAGGTGCTCGCGACCGCCCGCGGCATCGTCTGCGTCGAGGTCGACTACGACGAGCTCAGAGGCCTCGAGCGCGACGAGCTGCGCCTGTTCTGACCATCCGAGGCAGATGACCGCGGTGGGTCACGGGTACGGTGGCGCGGTGCTCGCCGACCGAGTCCTGCCACCGGAACCGATCACCTCACTCAGTGGGTACGAGCGCCGGGGCGGCGGCGCAGCCATCGGCCGGCTGGCCGACGTCGGCCGCGACGCGGTGCTCGACGAGCTCGAGCGCAGCGGGCTGCGCGGGCGGGGTGGTGCGGGCTTCCCCACCGCGACCAAGTGGCGCTCGGTGCTGCTAGGCGGCGCGGAGGCCGGCGAGCGGTACGCGGTGGCGAACGGAGCCGAAGGCGAGCCTGGCACCTACAAGGACCGGCCGCTGCTGCATCGCAACCCCTACCAGGTGATCGAGGGCCTGGCGGTGGCGGCCCGGGTCATCGGGGCGCAGGAGGCCTACGTGGCGATGAAGGCCTCGTTCGCCCCACAGATCGCCGCCGTCGAGCGCGCCCTGGAGGAGATGTCGGCCGCCGGCTGGCTCGACGGGTTGCGCATCTACGTCGTGAAGGGCCCAGACGAGTACCTGTTCGGGGAGGAGAAGGGGCTGCTCGAGGTGATCGAGGGCGAGGACCCGCTCCCCCGCCTCTTCCCCCCGTACCTCTACGGGCTCTTCGCCGAGCAGCCGCAGTTCGGATGGTCCGCCCCCACGGCCGGCTCGGATGCCAGCGGTCCGGCGTCGAACCCGACGCTGGTCAACAACGTCGAGACCCTCGCGCACGCCGCCGCGATCGTCGCCTACGGTGCGGAGTGGTTCCGTGAGCTCGGCACCGACGGCTCGCCGGGGACGATCATCTGCACGGTCTGCGGGGACACGAACCGCGCCGGCTTCGCCGAGATCCCGATGGGCACCCCGCTGATCGAGGCGATCGAGCACATCGGCGGGGGGATGCCCGTAGGCCGGTCGATCAAGGGCGTGCTGTCGGGCGTGGCGAACCCCGTGCTCACCGCCGACCAGCTCTCGACCCCGCTCAGCTACGAAGCATTCGACGCCATCGGCAGCGGCCTCGGGGCCGCCGGGTTCATGGTCTTCGACGACCGGCGGGACATGGTCCGGGTGGCCCACGCCGTATCCCGATTCCTGTACATCGAGTCCTGCGGCCAGTGCCCCGCCTGCAAGTTCGGCACCGGTGAGGTCACGGCACGGCTCGAGCAGCTGATCCTCGAGGGTGGCTCACCGGAGGACCTCGACACGATCGCCGCCCGCCTGCGGACCGTCACCGACGCGAACCGCTGCTACCTCGGACGCCAGGAGCAGGTGGTGGTGTCGAGCCTGCTCAGCGCCTTCCCGGCAGACGCGGCGCTGGCGCTGACCGGCGTGCACACCGACCCCATCGCCCCCATCACCCAGCTCGTGGAGATCCGCGACGGCCGGGCGGTGTGGGATCCCCAACAGCCCTGCAAACGCCCTGACTGGACCTACGCCGAGACCATCCCCGAGATCTTCGTGAGGCGGAGGCGGCCTCGATAGCCGGCGCGCAGGCTCACGAGAACGTCACCCGGCCGCTGTCGATCACCACCCGGCCGTCCTCGCCACAGGTCTGGAAGGTGGCCGACGAGCCCTCCACCCACATGCGCACCGTGAGGGCTTCACCGGGGTACACGGGGGAGGAGAACCGGCCCTCCATCGAGCGAAAGCGGGCCGGGTCCGATCCGCAGAGGGTGTGGAGCAGCGCTCGACCGGTGAACCCGTAGGTGCACAAGCCGTGGAGGATCGGGCGGTCGAAGCCGCCGAGCTTGGCGAAGGCGGGATCCGAGTGCAGCGGGTTGCGATCGCCGGACAGGCGGTAGATCAGCGCCTGGTCGTCGCGCGTGTGGTAGGTGACCTCGTGATCGGGGGCCCGCTCCGGTGGCTCATTGCGCGGCCCGGACGGGCCTCGATCGCCGCCCCAGCCGCCCTCGCCGCGGATGAACGCCGACATCGTGTTCTTGAACAGCGGCTTGCCCGTGGACACGTCGGTCGAGACCGATTCGGTGACGATCACCGCACCCTTGCCCTTGTCCCAGATGCCGGTGATCTCCCCGACCGTGCTCACCGTGCCCGACGTGGGGATCTCACCGTAGAGCTCGATGGCCTGCTCGCCGTGCACGAGCATCGCCGGGTTGAACGTGCCGATCTTGCCCACGGCACCGAAACCGCCCACCCCGAGCACCACGGCCATGGTGGGCAGCACCCGCAACGGGGTGTCCATGGTGTTCTCGGTGGTGAACTGCAGCTCACCGGTGCCCGCCCCCACGCCGAGGGCATAGAGCATGACGTCCTTCTCGGTCCAGGAGTGCTCGTGGGGCTCACTGGTGGAGCCGACGGCATCGGGGTTGATCGGCATTCGGGCCTCCGTGACGCTGCGTCGTGCTGTCTGGATCAGTCGGTGCGGTCGTTGCCGGCCATGTCCGCGTTGGGTCGGGCGCGAGCCAACAGGTCGGCGACCAAGGGTCCCATCCGGGTCGGATCGTCGACGGGGGTCTCCGACGGACCGATGTGCCAGCCTTCGGCGACCCCGAGCCGCCTGCCGGACACGTCGAAGACCCGGCCGGTGACCTGGCGGGACTCGCTCGAGGCCAGCCAGGTGACGATGGGGGCGATCCACCGGGGAGCCATCTGCTGTCGGACCTCCTCCGGCGCCTGCCCCATCCCCAGGTTCTCGGTCATGCGGGTCAGCGCCGCGGGCGCGATCGCGTTGACCGTCACGCCGTAGCGGGCGAGCTCCATCGACGCGATCACCGTGAAGGCGGCGATACCCGCCTTCGCCGCGCCATAGTTGGTCTGCCCCGGGTTGCCGTAGATGCCTGACGGCGAGCTGGTGTTGATGATCCTGGCATCGACGTCCTCGCCGGCCTTGGAACGGTCGCGCCAGTAGGCCGCCGCATGGTGTGACGGCGCGGCCGTGCCCTTGAGATGCACCTTGATCACCGCGTCCCACTCGGCTTCGGTCATGTTGACCAGCATCCGATCGCGGAGGATGCCTGCGTTGTTGACGAGGACGTCCAGCCGGCCGAACTCGTCGATCGCCTGCGCGACGAGCCGGGCGGCGCCGTCCCAGTCCGAGACGTCGTCGGTGTTGGCCACCGCCTCGCCACCAGCAGCGCGGATCTCCTCCACGACCTCCTGGGCCGGACCGCTCGACGCGCCCTCGCCCGACATCGACCCGCCCAGGTCGTTCACCACCAGCTTGGCGCCGTGCTCCGCCAGCATCAGCGCGTGCTCGCGCCCGATGCCGCGCCCGGCCCCGGTGACGATGCAGACCCGGCCCTCGCACAACCTGCTCATCGGCACTTCCCCCACGCCCCTGACTGCAACCCCGGGATCATGGCAGGGGTGGCGGCGGAGCGGGAAATCCGCGCATCCAGGCGACTACCGCCGCCCCACGCGGCATGCCAAGGTGAATGAGTGCCTCGGAGCCCCCGCAGCGCCGGCTTGGCCGCGCTCGTCTCGCTGATCGCGGTCCTCGCCGCGCTGCTCGGAACCTGGGCGGTCGACACGGCGATGCACTCCGGCCAAGCGATGCGAAACGTCTCCCTGGCCGGCACGGCGGTGGGCAGCCTGTCCGAGACCGAGGTGCGCGCCGAGGTCGAGCGCATCGCGGAGAGCACCACCGAGCGACCGGTCCACATCCAGACACCCGCGGGCGCACTCGACACCACCGCCGCCTCCGTGGGGCTGGCCGTCGACCGGGAAGCCACCCTCCGAGCCGTGCTCGACGCCGGCCGGGGCAACCTGCTCTCCCAGCCGTTCGAGTGGCTCGGCTCGCTCCTGTCACCCCATCGGGTCCCCGTCGTCTACCACGTCGACTCCTCCCAGGCCGCGGAGGCGATCGCCGCGCTCGAGGAGGCCAACCGGGTCGCACCCGTGGAACCGACCGTCTCGATGACCGGCGGCGCGCTCGAGGCCGTGGCCGGCGTCCCGGGCATGTCGCTCGACACGGCGAGCTTGGAGCGCGCGCTCATCGAGCAGGCCGCAGCGCCGGACGGCCCCATCACCGTCGAGCTGGCGACGGTGGAGGTGGCACCGGCGTATCCCGACCGCGCCGCGGAAGCGGTGGCTGACGAAGGGCGCCGGCTCGCCGCCCGGCCGCTGACCGTCCGGGTCGGTGGCAGGTCGACCTCCGTCCAACCCGCCGTCCTGCTGACCTGGATGCGAGCCGTCCCGGCGCCTGACGGCTCCACCCTCGTACTCGGCATGGACGAGCAGCAGATCAACCACGACGTCGCCGCGGCGGTGGGCACCGTCGGAACACCCCCCGTCGAGCTGACCTGGCACGTCGATGCCACGGGCAACGTGTCGTTCACCGAGGGCACACCTGGCACCGGATGCTGCGCTGCGGACTCGCCCCAGCGGGTCGTCGACGCACTCCGGAGCGGGCGTGGCGAGGTGGACCTCGACCTGGCGACCGAGCAGCCCGAGCACGACGCCGCCTGGGCGCGCCGCATGGGGATCACGACCGTGGTGGGCACCTTCACCACCAACCACGCCGCCGGCGAGAGCCGGGTCACCAACATCCACCGCATCGCCGATCTCATCCGCGGCGTGGTCATCGAGCCCGGCGAGACGTTCTCGGTCAACGAGTACGTCGGGCAGCGCACCCGAGCCAAGGGCTTCGTCGAGGCCGGCGTGATCTATGCCGGCAAGTTCACCACCGACATCGGCGGCGGGGTGTCGCAGTTCGCCACCACCATGTTCAACGCCGCGTTCTTCGCCGGGCTCGACCTGGTCGAGTACCAGGCCCACACGATCTACATCTCCCGCTACCCGTACGGCCGCGAGGCCACGCTGAGCTACCCGAAACCGGATCTGAAGATCCGCAACAACACCCCCTACGGCGTGTTGATCTGGCCGACGTACACGAACAGCTCCATCACCGTGACCCTGTACTCGACCCCGTGGGTGCGAGGCGAGCAGACCGGCCAGACCCGCACGCCCGCGGGGGCGTGCACCAAGGTCACCACCGAGCGCACCCGCACCTACCTCACCGACGGGCATCGCGAGGTCGACACCGTCACCGCGCTTTATCAGCCGGCGGAGGGCGTCCTGTGCTGAGCGCCGGTCGTCGGTCTAGGCCCGGGCGAGGTTGACGTCGCCCTCGGTGGTCTCGAGCTCGACCACCCTCCCCACCCACTCCTCCACCTCGAGCGCCACCAGCAGGTCAGGATCGGTGGCCCGGGCGTAGCAGCGCGCTCCCCCGTCGAACTCGCAGACCAGCAGCGCCCAGCCCGGTTCGCCGTCCCGACCGTGCGCCACGCTGTACGCCGCGACCGTGGCCGGACCGCGATGGGTGTCCACGATCGGGGCCGGACCCTCGGCGTCGAGCCGCCGCTGGACCCGTTCCACTTCCGGCAGCATGACCGGCCCGGGACTGGTGGAGTAGAGGCCGAAGGCGTGCTTCGTCATGTGCATGCCGACCCCGCTGACCAGGCCGAACGAGCCCGGGTCCTCGCGCAGGACAACGGCCATGCTCGCGATCGAGTGCGCCAGGTAGCCGCTGCCGGCACCACCGGCGAAGGGCAACCCACCCGTGACCGTGAGCCCCCTCGGGTCGTCGGGCGCGAGGCCGAGGGCGTCACGGGCGAAGTCCACCGAGCTGGCGAAGCAGCTGTAGAGGTCGAGGTGGGCCACGTCGTCGACACCGACGCCCGCCACCCGGAGGGCCTCGGCGCTGGCGGCGGCCATGGCGGGCGAGCGCGACAGGTCGCGGTGCTCAGCGACGTAGAGCGGGTCAGTGGCGTAGCACCACCCCCGCAGGTACACCCGGCGCTCTGCGGGCACCCCGAGCGAGTCGGCCCGGGCGTGGCTGGCGACGATGACCGCGGCGGCCATGTCGACGTCCATCACCGAGACCATGTACTTCGTGTACGGGTAGCCGACCATGCGGTTCTGGGCGGAAGGCGTGATCAGCTCCTCGACCGAGCGCTCGACCGGGAACCAAGCGAAGGGGTTCCGGGCCGCCACCCGGGTGAACGGCGCGAGCAGCTCACCCAGCCGGCGGCGATGCTCCTCGGGGCTCGTGCCCAGGCGGGCCCGGCGACCGATGTCGAACACCGCGAAGGTCAGCCAGGCCTGGAAGACCTCGTGTGCCACCTCCGCCGGGTGGAACGGCGCTTCGAACGGGAAGGGTTTGCGCTCCGGGTCCTTGAAGCGCCAGGCCGGCTTGCGCCCGTCCTTGCGGAGACGGCGCCTGGTGTCGAGTGCTTCGGCACCGGTGACGAGGGCGACATCGAGCTCGCCCCGGATGATCGCCTCGGCCGCGGCGTCGACGAGCTGCTGGGGCACGGTGCCGCCGATGCCCGAGTAGGCCCGGCGGCGGGGGTCGATCGCGAGGGCCTCCGCCAGCCGACCCGGCGGGTCGTCGTAGGCCCAGCTCTGGCAGTACACGACGTCGAGGGAGTCGACGGCTGCGAGCACCGCGGGGGCGCCGCGGGCCGCGCCGGCGTCGTCGGCGGCCTGGCGGCACACCTGCTCCCACATGGCGAGCGGCTCCGGAGCCTCGCCGCCGCCCGGTCGCCAGACCTGCTGGCCGACCCCGATGATGCAGGGGGCGCGGGGGTCGACGCTCACCGGCCCTTCCAGACGGGATCGCGCTTCTCGGCGAACGCCCTCGGTCCTTCCTTGGCGTCCTCGGTCTGGAACACCTCCTGGGAGAGCTGCTGCTCGATGGCGTAGGCCTCCTCCAGGGTGGTCGACAGGCCGCGCAGCACGCTCTCCTTGGTGGCCTGCACCGCGAGCGGCGCGTTGGCCGTGATGCGAGCCGCCCACTCGAACGCCCGGTCGAGCAGCTCCTCCTCGGGCACGATCTCGTTCAGCAGGCCCATCTGCAACGCCCGCTCGGCCGGGAACCTCTCGGCGGTGAGAAGGAACTCCATCGCCGCCGGGAAGGGGATCTGGCGGGGCAGGCGGGCGGTGGTGCCACCACCGGCGAACAGGCCCCGCTTGGGCTCCATCACCCCGAAGCTGGCATTGGAGGTGGCGATGCGGATGTCGATGCCACCCAGCATCTCCATGCCGCCGGCCACACACGGCCCGTTGATGGCGGCGATGATCGGCTTGTAGATCTTCGTGTCCCGCAGGACCGCCCGGGTGCCGTCGGACAGCTTGCACCCGTCGACCTCGGTGACCTCGCCCTTGCTGATCTCTTCGGCGAGCTCCGTGATCTGCGGGATGTAGGTCTTGAGGTCCGCGCCGGCCATGAAGTTGCGGCCCACACCGGTCACGATCGCCACCCACGCGTCGTCGTCGTAGCGGAAGTCCTTCCAGGCCCGGGCCAGGTCTCGGAAGTGGTACATGTCGAGCGCATTGCGGGCTTCCGGCCGGTCGATGGTGATGAGCACCACGTGCTCGGCGCCCGGGCGCGCGCCCTTCTCGTAGTGGATCGGCATCTGCGGCGAGACCCCCTGCTCACGACCCTTCCGGAAACCTGACATGGTAGTCAGCTTTCGGGCTGCGTCTTCTCCCGGACCGTCGCGCCGGCGAGGCTCGGAAAAGCGCTCATGCCGGTCTGGTGAAGCCGTAACCTGCGCGGAGCATGTCCGAGGTCGCCACCACGATCGAGCTGACCCCTCGCCCCGGTGTGGGCGCCCTCGCCCAGCGCAGCCCCGTCGCGGTGGTCGTGATCGGCGTGGTGCTGTTCAGCACCGGCCCGGTCATGGTCGGCGCGGCGTCCGTCTCCGGGCCGGTGTTCTCCTTCTGGCGGCTGTGGATCGGTGTCGCGACCCTGGCGGTGGCGACCCTGGTGCACGGCCGGGTCGTCGACCGCTGGCCCTCGCGTGAGGGGTGGCGGCGGGCCCTGGTGTGCGGCGCGCTGTTCGGGACCCACTAACTCGCGTTCATGACCGCGCTGCGCCTGACCTCGGTGGTCGACGTGACGCTCATGAACACCCTCGCACCGGTGGTGGTGGCCGTGCTCGCCGTGCCGATGTTCGGAGAGCGACCGGGCCCCTCGTTCCGCCTGTGGTCCGCGGTGGCCATCGCCGGCGCGGCGTTGGTCGCGCTGGCGGGCGCCTCGGGCCCGGAGGGCGACGCCCTCGGGATGGCGCTGGCCACGCTGAACGTGCTCGGTTACTCCGTGTACTTCGTGTGGTCGAAGCAAGCCCGCGACCACATCGACACGGTCCCTTTCCTGTTCGGCGCGTCGGTCGCCGCCGCCGTCACGGTCTCCGCGTTCGTCGTGGTCACCGGCGAGCCTGTGGGGATGATCGGCCTGCACGACCTCCTCCTGTGCGCCGCGGTGGCCCTGTTCCCCGGGGCGCTGGGGCACTTCTCGGTCACCTGGTCACTGCGATGGGTGCCCGCCAACCTCCCCCCGGTGCTGATGCTGGCCATCCCGGTGCTCTCCGGTGCGATGGCCTGGGTGCTGCTCGGCCAGGCCGTGACCACGGTGCAGGTGATGGCGGGCGCGCTCACCATCGTCGGGGTGGCCGGGGCCGTGCGATCCGCACCCGATCCCATGCCCGCCGAGGCGTTGGCGACCGCCGAGGAGACCTGACGCCATCGCCCGCGCCCCCCACCCGCACACCGGAGGCGGGCCCGGCTCACCCCGACGACCCGTGCCGTTCGACGATCGACGCCGCCAGCAGGTCGAGATCCTCCGGCGGGTCCTCGGCGGCCATCCAGTGGACCATCCGCTCCGCCACCCACTCGGGCTCCACCGGCTCACGGTCGAGGTAGCCGATCGAGTGCCACCACTCGAACATCGTCGCTGCCAGATCGGGATCCCAGCCATCGGCCATGCCGGTCAGGGTGGGGCCGACCACCACTCGGGTGAAGGTCACCTCGCTGACCTCCGTGCGCCAGGCGGCGACGAGGGTCTCGAGCCCGGCCTTGCTGGCCGCATAGGCCCCGAGCCCGGGAAAGGGGCGGTCGACCGAGTCCGACGACAGGAACGCCACCCGCCCTCCGGCCGCCACCAGCGCGGGCAGCGCGGACCTGGTCACCAGCGCGGCGCCCACGAGGTTGGTCTCCAGCAGCTCGCGCCAGGTGTCGACGTCGGTCTCCGCCAGCAGCGCCAGGCGGTTGACACCAGTGGAGTATACGAGGGTGTCGAGGCCACCGAGCTCCTGCTCCACCGCCCGGGCAACCAGATCACACGCCACGGGCACCCGGACGTCACACTGGACGGGCCAGACAGCCTCGCTCGCTTCGTCCGCCACCTCCCGCAGGCGGTCCAGCCGGCGGGCCGCGATCGCGACCCTGGCGCCGGCGTGGGCCGCCGCGAGGGCGATCGCCCGGCCGATGCCCGAGGACGCCCCGACGACCAGGACCCGCCGCCCCTCGAGCGACACCCCGTGACCATCCACGTTCACTATCATGACGCTCGCGTCAGGTTTGTGCTCGGGGGTCAGCGTGGCCGGCGCGGGCGGCGAACGGCCCGGCACCGGCCACCCGGAACGGGGGGACGAGGGGGCACCGTGCAGTCGAGGAGAGCGATCGCCGGCCTGCTCGCCGCCAGCCTCGCGCTCGCGGCGTGCCGGGCCGACCCGCCGGCGTTCCCGGCTGCCGACCCGGGCCCGGTCGCCGGGGCCGGTGAGTGTGACTGGCCGATGTGGGGGCACAACCTCGCCCGCACCTTCGCCTACCCCTGCGAGACCGCCCTGTCGACGGCCACGGTGGCCGACCTCGAGCTGGCCTGGTTCTTCAACACCTATGACGTGGTGACCGCGACCCCCGCGATCGTCGACGGCACCGCGTACGTCGGTGACTGGTCGGGGCGCTTCTACGCGGTCGACGTGACCACCGGTGAGGCCCGCTGGACCTTCCAGGCCGCCACGGAGCCGAACGTGTACGCCGGTCAGATCGTCTCGAGCGCCGCGGTGGCCGACATCGACGGGGTGCGTACGGTGGTGTTCGGGAGCGGCCGCACGGTGCACGCATTGCGGGCCGACACCGGTGAGGAACGCTGGTCCCACGCGGTGGGCACCGACGACCCCCAGGACTTCACCGAGATCGAGTCCTCACCGGCGATCGCCGACGGCAAGGTTCTGGTGGGCACCGACGTGCACAATCGGCCCGGCCAGCAGGCGGGGCTGCTGGCGCTCGACGCCGGGACGGGCCAGCGACTGTGGTTCTTCGACCCTGACCAAGGCCAGCCACCACAAGGCTGTGCCGACGTGTGGGGGTCCCCCAGCGTGGACCTGGAGCGCCGGACGGTGTTCGTCGGGACCGCCAACTGCCCCCGCTCGCCCGACGGATGGGGTCCTTACACCGAGGCCCTCGTCGCCGTCGACCTCGACACCGGCGAGCCGCGCTGGGCCTTCCAACCCCACGAGCCGAACAACGACGACCTCGACTTCGCCGGGGCACCCAACCTCTTCCGGGCGAGAGGGCGCGACCTGGTGGGCCTCGGCAACAAGGACGGCACCTACTACGCCGTCGACCGTGACACCGGGAAGCTGGTCTGGAAGGCCAAGGCCACCGAGCCCGGCATCGAGGAGCCCGGCGCCAACTTCTCGACCGGCGGGTTCATCGGTGGCACCGCCTACGCCGAAGGCATCATCGCCGGGGGCACCGCGGTCGGTCCGCCGCCCTTCGTGCACGCCATCGACGCGGCCAACGGGAAGATCCTCTGGCAGGACGCCGGGGTGCAGGCGATCTACGGCTCGGCTGCGGTGGCCAACGGCGTGCTGTTCATCGGTGGAAACGACTTCACCCTGCGGGCCTACGACCTGCGCACCGGCGAGGTGCTCTGGTCCCACGAGATGCGCGGTGTGGTGGCGGGTGGCCCAGTCGTGGTCGGCGACAGCCTCTACGCGGTGGCCGGCATCCGCGAGCCCGGCCTGGACGCCCGCAGCGAGACCAGCGGCCTGTACCGCTTCGTGCTCCGGGGGCGCACGCCTGGCATGACCCAGCCGGCGCCGACCACCTCCACCACGGCAGAACGAGCGACCGGGGTGGTGCTGGCGCCCAACGTCCAGCCCTGCATGGGCAGCCCCTGCGACATGTTCCGGGCGGGTATCACCCTGCGGCGCCCGCCAGGGCTGAGTCCCACCGCCACCCTCGAGGTCCAGACCGATCCGTTCCGGGTCACCTTCCAGGGTGAAGGGCTGGGACGGCCCGAGGAGTGGTTGCAGCCGGGCAGCCCTGCCGCCCAGGCAGGTGCGACGATGTTCGGCCTGTTCATCTCCGAGCGCGACGACAACCCGGTCGGCGGTGTCCTGTGCATCCTCGACGAGGACTACCGCTGCAGCACCGACTCCCTGCCGGCACGCACGTCCTACAACCGCATCACCCTGCTCGCGTTGGCGAGCGCCGACACGATGCCCACCCCAGCCGACGGAGCGGCCCGCCTGCTGGTGACGGTGTCGTTCGATCCACCGCTGACCCCCGTCAACTGACCCAGGGAGGCAACCCGATGGCGAACGTGCGCAGACGCGGGCTCGGGATCGTGGCGGTCCTGGCCGTGCCGATCCTGCTGGCAGCCTGCAGCTCCGGGGGCGGCGGTCAGACCGCCACGACCACCTCCACCGCGGCCCGCCAACCGAGCGCCACCACCGCCCCGCCACCTTCGGAGCCGGCCGGGGTGATCGTGTTCAACGGGCAGGGCAACCACCTCGACGCCTACGCCGCCGAACCACCCTTCGAGCACCAGCGGGTGATCACCAGCCGCTCGGAGGACCCCGAGGGCCTCGACATCAACGGCCAGATCTGCTTCTTCCCCGACGGATCGGGGCGGTTCATCGCGGGTGAGGACACGGGCCAGACGGCCGGTGACACCCAGGGATGGGGCATCTTCGAGCTGACCGGCGACCGCATCGGCGACCTCCGGGCCCGGGAGATCGGCAAGCTGGTGCCGACCTTCCAGGGCAGCGCGGACAACGCGGAGAACTACGGGTGCGGCTTCCTCTCCGACGGCCGCATCGTGACCACCGACGTCGGCAACCAGGCGGCAGGCCCCGGTGACGGGCAGCTGATCGTATGGTTCCCGCCCTTCGACAGCCACGAGGTGGCCTACTGCAAGGTCGACGTGGAGATCGCCACCGCGCAGAGCATCTGGGTCGACGACCAGGACCGGGTGCTGGTGGCCTCGGCCCGGCCACCGTCGTTCGGTGGCCAGACCTCGGGGGTGTGGCGCTACCACGACCTGCCCACCGGCCCCGACGCGGCGGGCGGGTGCGGGCGCACCGACGCCACCGGTGCGCCCCTGGCCGACGAGGTCCGCAAGGAGATGTTCATCCCCTCCGGAGAGCACGACCTCATCGCTCCCACCGGCGTGACCGGCGGGCCCGACGGTCACCTGTTCGTCTCCAGTGTGATCAACGGGGTGATCAACGAGTACGACGCCAACGGCGTGTACCTGCGGACGATCCTGCGCCCGCCCGCCGGCGAGCAGTTCGGGGCGCAGCCGTTCTCGACCGGCACCCCGCTCGGCATCGCGGCCGGACCCGACGGCACGCTCTACTACGCGGACATCGGCCTGGTGCTCAAGCCCGACGGTGGCATCGGCCCGGGCGACAAGACCGGCAGCGTGCGCCGGATCGTGTTCGTGGCCGGCGAGCCGCAACCACCCGAGACCATGGCCAGCGGGCTCGCGTTCCCCGACGGGATCGGCCTGCTGGTACCCGGGGCCGGAGGCGGCGGAGCTTCCCGGCTCTAGCGAGGACGGGCTCGGGCCGGCGCCGGCCGGTCGCGATCAGAACGCCGCGTCGCTCAGGCCGATGTTGACGGTCTTCGTCTCGAGGAAGGCGTCGATGCCCTCTCGCCCGCCCTCGCGACCCAGGCCGGAGGTCTTGTAGCCGCCGAACGGCGCGTTGGGCATGACCGTGAAGCCGTTGATACCGAAGGTGCCGCTGCGCACGGCCTTGGCGATCCGCAGCGCGCGCTTCACGTCGGAAGTCTGCACCGACGCGCCGAGCCCGTAGTCGGTGTCGTTGGCCAGGCGGATGGCCTCCTCCTCGTCCTTGAACGGGATGGCGGCCAGCACCGGGCCGAAGATCTCCTCCCGGGCGATGGTCATGCGGTTGTCGACGTCGGCGAACAGGGTCGGATTCACGAAGTTGCCCTGCGCCAACTCACCGTCGGGACGGTCGCCACCGACCACCAGCCGGGCCCCCTCCTCGCGGCCCTGCTCGATGTAGCCGGTCACCCGCTCGAGTTGGCGGGTGTTGATCAGCGGGCCGGAGGTGGTGGCCGGGTCGAAGGGGTCGCCGAGCACGCACATCCCCGCCATGGTGGCCAGCTTGTCGATCATCTCGTCATAGATGTCCTGGTGGATCAGCGCCCGGGTGTGGCAGACGCAGCCCTGGCCCGACAGGCCCATCGACACCATACCCATCATCGCCGCGGCGGTGAGATCCGGGTCCGCGATGTCGGGGAAGACGATGTTGGGGCTCTTGCCCCCGAGCTCGAGTGACACCCGCTTGATGCCGTCGGCCGCGGCAGCGAGGATGCGCCGCCCGACAGCCCGGCTGCCGGTGAAGGTGATCTTGTCGATCAGCGGGTGGGTGATCAGCGCCTCCCCGGTGACCGAGCCCTCCCCCGCCACCAGGTTGAACACCCCCGGAGGGAGACCGGCCTGCTCGAGCAGCTCGGTGAGGCGGAACGCGGTGAGCGACGCGTACTCCGACGGCTTGAGCACCACCGTGCATCCCGCAGCCAGCGCTGGTGCGGCCTTCTGGGCGAAGAGCAGCAGCGGGGCGTTCCACGGGATGATGGCGGCCACCACCCCCACCGGCTCGCGGAGGGTCATGGTGAACATGTCCGATCCCGTGTACTGGGGGATGGTCTCGCCGGCGATCCGGTCCACCCACCCGGCGTGGTAGTCGAACACGTCGGCGGCGATGTGGCTCGACACCTGGTAGATGGACGAGAACGACACGGGCATGCCGTTGTCGAGGGTCTGCAGGCGGTCGAGCTCGTCCGCGTGATCGGCGATGAGCTGGGCGACGCGCTGGAGCAGCCGCTTGCGGTCCTTGGCCTTCAGTGACGTCCAGCGGCCGTCGTCGAAGGCTCGACGGGCGGCCTGCACGGCGGCGTCGACGTCGGCCCCCGAGGCGGTGGCGAAGGTGGTGACCTCTTCATTGGACGCCGGGTGGATGTGGGTCCAGACAGCGCCCTCGGAGCCCTCGCGCCAGGAGCCGTCGATGAACAGCCGGCCCTGCCCCACCCCGAGCTCGTCCCGATGAGCCAACACTGACAGCGCCATGGTCCCCCCTCTGCCGGTCCGCGGGCCGCTCAGCGTACTGCCGGCCGAGAACACGTTCTACTGCTCCCCCGCTGGGGGCCGGTATCCCTGCGCGTCAACGTGCCGGCACCTACCGTGGTGACCTAGGTTGAGCGTCGCACGGGGGCGCGAGGGTGGAAGAGCCGGACCACGAATGACGTACGGCGGGGACGACGGGGTGACGCTGCGGGGCGCCGCGGGGCTCGGAGCCCGCGGCGCATCGGTCGAGGTGGACGACGACGGGATCGTCGTGCACGCCCGCTCGTACACCGCACAACCGATCCGGATCCGCCTCGAGGCGCTCACCGCGGTCGTCGACCTGCGGGATCGTCGAGCCCGGCGCTTGCCGACCCCGCTGAGTCTCGGCCGCACCGCCACGGTCGCCGGTGTGGGCACCGCCTCGCCGCAATCTCCGCTGCACCGGGCCACGATCGGGCTGGTCTTCACCGAGCCCACCGCGCTCCCCGAGGTGCTCCCCGGCGCCAGGTGGGATCACGCCGCGGCACCCGGCGACGAGAGCCCGCCCCCGGTCTGGGACGCGCTGGCGCTGAACGCGGGCAAGCACACCGACCAGCTCCTCGCCATCCTGGCCCGCCGCGGCACGCGACGGGTGCCGTCGCTCGCGTCCGGCATCACCCTGGCGGCCAGCGGCCGCGCCGGCGGGTCGGCGGCGGACGGGCTCGCTCGTCGTGAGCAGAGCGCGCAGGTGCTGGCGCTGGCAACCATCTGCCTGGCGTTGGTGGCCATCCTGGCCCTCGTGCTGATGATGTCCACGGACTCGCCGTCATGGCTGGGGCTGCTGGTGCTCGCGGTACCCGCCTACCTCTACGGCACCTCGCGGCTCGTCCAGCCCCGGCGCCGCGGTCCGCGCCGCGGCATCCACCCGTCGTCAGCCCCGCCGTGAGCCTCCGCCGGTGCGTCCCGACCGGCTCACCGGCGGCTCAGCCCGCCAGGGCGACGGCCTCGCCGGCGACCTTGACCTCACCGTCCTGATTGGCGAGGGTCACCTCGAGGTCGATCAGCTTCCGGCCGCCATCCTCACGCTTGCCGGTGACGACCACGCTGCTCGTGAGCGTCTCGCCGGGCCAGGTCTGCTTGGTGAAGCGCACCTTGTAGCGAGTCAGGTTGCCGATGCCGACGTAGTCGGTGATCGCCTTGCCGAGCAGCCCCATCGAGAACATGCCGTGCCCGAACACACTGGGCAGGCCCGCGGCCTGCGCGGCCACCTCGTCATGGTGCATGGGATTGAAGTCGCCGGAGGCGCCGGCATACATGACGAGGTCGGTTCGCGTCAGCTCGTGACTCAACGGCGGGGCCTGATCGCCGACGTTGACGTCGTCGAAGCTCAGCTTGGGCTCGGCCATCGATGCTGCCTCCCGGATCACTCGGCCGGATCGCTCGGCGGGGGGATTCTTCGCGTTTGCTGACACGCGTGTCAAGTTTCGCGGGCGGAGGCGGGTCCGTCCGTAGACTCGAGGGCATGCTCCGGCGGCCCTCGGTGCGCTACCGCCGACCTCTCCAGGCCCTGGCCACGGTCCGGGGGGTCATCGTCCTGCAGGTCCTTGCGAACGGGGCCGGAGCGCTGCTGGTCTTCCTGTACCTGCAGTACCTCTTCCCGGTGCGCACCCCGGAGCAGTCCCAGCGGGTCGGCCTCAATCTCACCGTCTTCGGCGCCTACCTCCTCGTCACCCTCTTCGTCGCCTTCCCGCTCAACCGGTACTTCCTCTCCCGGGCGGTGGCCTGGGTGCGCGACGGGCGCGAGCCGACGGACAAGGAGCGCCTGGCCACCCTAACCCAGCCCTTCCAGCAGACCGCGTCGGCCTTCCTGGGGTGGGTCGGCGCGGCGGTGATCTTCGGCATCCTCAACGAGGACGCCACCCGCGTCTCCCTCGGGATCGTGCTCGCGGGGCTGGTGACCTGCGCGTTGCTGTACCTGCTGCTCGAGCGCCACTTCCGCCCGGTGTTCGCGCTGGCCCTCCAGGACGCGAACCTCCCCCGACCGCACCGGGAGATCCTGCCGCGGATCATGATGGCCTGGCTGCTCGGCTCCGCGGTCCCGATCGTGGCCCTGGGCCTCGCTCCACTCGGGGTGCCGGCCGAGCAGCGGGGCGAGCTCAGCGCCCGCATCGGCGTGCTGGTGGTGGCCAGCGTGGTGGCCGGTGGGCTGATCATGCGAGCCGCGGCGCGCGGGGTGGCGGATCCGATCGAAGCCGTGCGCCGGGCGATGGCCCGGGTCGAGGAGGGTGATCTCGACGTCGAGGTCCTGGTCGACCACGCGGGGGAGATCGGGCGGCTGCAAGCCGGCTTCAACGACATGGTGGAGGGCCTGCGGGAACGGCGCCTCCTCCATGACCTCTACGGGCGCCAGGTAGGCGTCGACGTGGCCCGTGCCGCGCTCGACCAGGGCCCACAACTCGGTGGTGAGGAGCGATCGGTCACCGCGCTGTTCGTCGACCTCGACGACTTCACGGGTTTCAGCGAGACCCACGAGCCCGCCGAGGTGGTCGAGGAGCTCAACGCGTTCTTCTCGGTGGTGGTGGAGGTGGTGATGGCGGAGGGTGGCTTCGTGAACAAGTTCGAAGGCGACGCCGCCCTGTGCATCTTCGGCGCGCCGACCGATCAACCGGACCATGCCGATCGTGCGCTGCGGGCCGCGGCCCGGCTCCCGGAAGTGGTCGGTCGTCTGCCCGCGAACCCGAGCGTGGGCGTCGGGGTGGCGAGCGGGCGGGCCATCGCCGGCCACATCGGCACACCGGAACGCTTCGAGTACACGGTGATCGGCGACCCGGTGAACGTGGCTGCCCGGCTCACGGTGCTGGCCAAGCGTCAGAGGGCGCAGGTCCTGGCCGCCGGCGACACCCTGGCCTGTGCGAGTGCGGAGACCGCGGCAATGTGGCGCCCGGTGGGTGAGGAGCGGCTCCGCGGCCGTCGTGCGCCAACCGTCCTGTGGGCGCCGGCAGCCCTTTACTCGGCAGATAAACAGTGTTTACCTTTCGCATGAGCCCACGGCGGGCGAAGCGGTGACGACCCGTACCCAATCGGGCGAACGGGCGCCACCAGGATCTCGGAGGGAGTCAATCAAGATGTCAGCACGATCGTTCCGGCGAGCCCTGCTCGCCCTCGTCGCGACCGCAGCGATGCTGACGGTCGCATCACCAGCGAGCGCCGGCGCACCGAGCCAGCCCGGCCAGGCGGCCACGGGCTTTGGATCGAGCCAGGGCTACATCGCCACCGGTGCGACCAAGTACGAAACGGGCAGCGGGAGCGCCGGCACCCGCGTGTGGTGGTACGTCCCCAACCGGCTGCGCAACGGGACCTCCGCCCCCGTGGTCGTCTTCCTTCACGGGTTCATGCTGCTCGCGCCCGAGATCTACCAGGGCCACATCGACCACCTGACCCGCCAGGGCTACATCGTGATCTTCCCGCAGTTCAACAAGGGTGGGCTGCTCGGGCTCATGACCGACACCGATCAGAACCAGATGTTGAAGCGAGCCATCGACGCCACCAACGTGGCCCTCGCCCGACTCGGGAGCGCAGCCGACCGATCGAAGATCCATCTCTACGGCCACTCACTGGGCGGGCTCATGGGGGCCAGCTGGCTGGCCCGAGGAGGAGTGCCCATCCGGAGCGCGACCCTGGCCAACCCGTCGCTCGACGCCGGCGCAGCCATCCCGTCGTTCGTCCGCAGCCTGGTGCGGATCACGCCGATCGACATCGCGAGCACTGCGCGCTCCCACACGGTCCGCACGATCATCATCACCGGCGACCGCGACACCATCGCCAAACCTGCGGAGTCACTAACCCTGGCGGGCCTGATGACCGCCGCTCCTGAGAAGGTCGTCTACCAGGCGCTCTCGGACAGCACCGGCTCGCCCGCCATCCAGGCCGATCACATGGCCCCGATCCAGGACGACGGCTGGCTCCCGAGCTTCCTGGCCGAGCTCTTCGGCGGCACGGGCGAGCAGGACACGCTCGACTGGAGGGTGTACTACGCCGCGCTCGACGCCAACATCGCAGGACACGACACTGTGCCGTTCGAGATGGGCACCTGGTCGAACGGAGTGCCAGTGGCGGCGCCGGTCCGGCTGCTCTGAGGTTCCCGATGGCGGGGGTCGCCCACCGACCCCCGCCATCGACCGGTCGGGCGGCGTCGCTAGCGCAGCGAGGACCCGCCGAGGAGCAGATCCGCCAGGCGATCGTGGTGCCAGTCCGACGGGCCGAGGAGGTACTCGCTGGCGTAGGCCCGTCGCAGGAACAGGTGCACGTCGGACTCCCACGTGTAGCCGATGCCCCCGTGGATCTGGACCGCGTCCTTGGCGGCCCTCTTGGCCGCTGTGCCGGCCGCGGCCTTGGCCACGTGCGCGGCGCGTTGGCGGTCGGGGTCCCCGGCGTCGAACGTCATGGCCGCGTAGTACACCGCGGCCGCGGCCCGCTCGTGATCGAGGGACATGTCGACCATCTTGAACTGCAGGCCCTGGAAGGAGCCGATGGGCCGGTCGAACTGCACCCGCTCCTTCGAGTACTGCACGCTGGTGCTCACCAGCCACCGGGTGGTCCCCACCATCTCCGCGGCCAGCGCGACTGTGGCCCGATCCAGCACCGCGGCCAGCGCCTCAGGCGAGATGGGCTGCGGGTCCACATCCGCCGGGACCTCGACCTCGAACAGCCGTCGGGTGGAGTCCAGCGTCTCCATGGGGCGTGCGGTGAGCGACGACGCGGGCAGCACCGCCACCGCCGGTCCCGGCAGGACGAGGGCCACCTGATCGACCCGATCGGCCTCCGGAACGAACCGCCGGACGGGATCGGGCGAGGGCTCGGTGGTCCACAGCCCGTCGAGCCCGGCGAGGGCCACGGTGCCGGAGAGCCCACCGGCGGCGACCACATCCGCGCTCGGGTGCCCCAGTGCTCGCAGGAGTGGCAGGAACAGCGCCGAGGTGGCGAAGTAGGGCCCGGGCAGCAGGACGTGACCCGCTTCTTCGAGGAAGAGGCAGTGGTCCACGAGGGGGCCGTCTCCCAGCGCCACCCACTCCCGCAGGTGCGTCTCCCACAGCGGCTCGACCACCGACGGGTCCTCCCAGTGGGCACGCACCAGCGTCGAAGGGCACTCGTTGCCGAGCAACGATCGGGCGGTGGCCCGCAGCAGCTCCTGCTCGTCGGTCAGGGTGAAGTCCATCGGCTGCCTACCCCTTCGGCAGCCCGAGCACCCGGGTCGCGACCGTGTTGCGCTGGATCTCCGACGTACCGCCACCGATGTTGGCTGCCAGGCCTACGAAAAACCCCTGCTGCCAGCGAGCGCGCTCCTCGGTGAAGGCCGGCTCGACCACCGCCCCGAACGGACCCTGCAGGTCCATCCCCAGCTCGAACAGCTCACGCCGCAACTCGGCGGTGGCCAGCTTCATGTAGCTGTGCTCGGGCGCCGAGCTGCCCTGGGCGAAGCCGGCGAAGCCCTTGTAGCCGAGGGCCTTCAGGGTGGCCACCCGCTCGTACGCGGCCGCCAGGCGACGGCGCACGGCCGGATCGCCCGCCAGCCCCCGCCGCTCGGCCAGCGCCACCAGCCCCTCGACCGCCCGCTGGCAGCCGAACACCCCCTCCACCCACAGGCCGCCGCGCTCGTGCGCCAGCGAGCCCATGGTGATGCGCCAGCCGTTGTCGAGCTCACCCACCAGGTTCGACGCCGGCACCACCACGTCGGTGAAGAACACCTCCGCGAACTCCGACCCGCCGCTGATCTGGCGGAGCGGGCGGACGTCGACACCCGGCGTGTCGAGGTCGATGATCAGCACGCTGATGCCCTTGTGCTTGGGCACGTTCGGGTTGGTGCGCACGTAGCAGAAGCACTTCTGCGCCACGGTGGCGTAGGAGGTCCAGACCTTCTGGCCGTTCACGATGAACGAGTCACCGTCGAGCACGGCCCGGGTCTGCAGGTTGGCGAGGTCCGAGCCGGCGTCGGGCTCGCTCATGCCCACGCACCACACCGTGTCACCCCTGATCGCCGCGGGGGCCATCGCCTTCTGCTCGTCGTTGCCGAACTCGAGCAGGCTCGGACCGACGATGGCGTAGCCGCCGAAGTGCACGGAGCGGGGGATGCCCTGGCGGGCCAGCTCCTCGAGGTAGATGAGGGTCTGGACCGGGGTGGCGTTGCGGCCGCCGAGCTCGGGTGGGTAGCCGGGGATCATCCAGCCGTGGTCGAACAACGTGGCCTGCCACTCCCGGGCCCAATCGGGGATGATCTCGTCGTCCCCACCGAGGAAGTCCTTGCCGACCCGCGCCTGCGGCGGGCAGTGGGCGTCGATGAAGGCTCGCAGCTCCTCACGGAATGCCTCATCGGTCGGATCCCATGCCAGGCGCACCGGTTGCGCTCCTGCCTGCTGCCCGGCCTACCGACCCGGGCTCGGGAAGAAGAACGGTGGGATGCTGCCGTCGCTGTCCGCGAACAGCTCGTCGCGCACCGCTTCCACCCCGTCGATGGTCCAGGGCTTCTCGGCCGTGGCCTCGGTGCGTGGGCGCCAACCCTCGAGGAGCTGCACCACCCCGCCTTGCACCTTCACCACCTGACCCGAGACGCCCCGCGCCAGCGGGCTCGCCAGCCAGCAGGCGACCGCGGCGACGTTCTCCGGCGCGAAGCGGTCGAAGTCGCCTTCCTGCACCGTCATGTACTCCCCCGCGACCGCCTCGGTGAGCCGAGTGCGAGCCACGGGGGCGATGGCGTTCACCCGCACGCCGTAGCGCTCGAGCTCGCGGGCCACGACGATGGTCATCGACGCGATACCGGCCTTGGCGGCCGCGTAGTTCACCTGCCCCGCGTTGCCGTACAGCCCGGACTCCGAGGTGGTGTTGACGATCGTCGCCTCGACCGGCTGACCGGTCTGCTTCGAGCGCTCCCGCCAGTGGGCGCCCGCGAAGTGCGAGGTGCAGAAGTGGCCCTTGAGGTGGACGTTGACGACGAGATCCCACTCGTCCTCGTTCATCGAGAAGCTCATCTTGTCCCGCAGGATCCCCGCGTTGTTGACGAGCACGTCGAGCCCGCCCAGCTCGTCGACCGCTTGACCGATGAGGTTCTCGGCCCCCGCCCAGGACGCGACATCGTCATAGTTGGCCACCGCCGTGCCGCCCGCGGCCACGATCTCATCCACCACCTGCTGCGCCGGGGTCTGGTCGCGGCCCTCCCCCGACGCCGCCCCCCCGAGGTCGTTGACCACCACCTTCGCGCCCTCGGCTGCGAGCAGCAGCGCTTCGGCCCGGCCGATCCCCCGGCCTGCGCCGGTGACCACCGCGACCTTGCCGTCGAAGAGCCCCATGTCCGCGTCCCCCGTTTCCTGACGTTCATGTCACGTTACGCTCTCGCCCCGGAACCCGGCAACGGAGGGAGCGCAGATGGCGGCGGACGAGGCACCGCTCGAGGAGCAGGTCACCTACGACGAGTCCGGCGGCGTGGCGTGGATCACGATCAACGCGCCGGACCAGGGCAACGCCCTGACCATGCCCCGGCGGGACCGGCTCACCGAGCTGTTCCAGCAGGCGTCCGCGTCGTTGGCGGTGCGGGCCGTGGTGCTCACCGCCGCGGGCGACCGGCACTTCTGCACCGGCGCGGCGCTCGGCGGCCCCCGCACGGCCCCGCCCGATCGGCCCGAAGGCGCGCCCGAGCGGGCGGTCGGCGACGCGGCCCGGCTCATCCGGGAGGGCTGGCAGCGCCTCGTGAGCTCGATCCTGGACTGTGAGAAGCCCGTCGTGGCTGCCGTGAACGGCACCGCCGCCGGCGGCGGCGCGCAGCTCGTGCTGGCCTGCGACCTGGTGGTGATGGCCGACACGGCCCGGTTCATCGAGGTGTTCGTGCGGCGGGGGATCATGCCCGATGCCGGCGGCGCCTACCTGCTCCCCCGGCTGGTCGGGCTGCACAAGGCCAAAGAGCTGATGTTCCTCGGCGATGACGTGCCCGCCGGGGAGGCCCTGCGCATCGGCATCGCCAACCGGGTGGTGCCCACGGCCGAGCTCATCGCCGAGGTGGAGGCGCTGGCGTCGCGGCTGGCCGAAGCCCCCACCCGCGCCCTGGCGATGACCAAGTGGCTCCTGAACCGCTCCTTCGAGTCCGACCGCCGGACCGCGTTCGACGAGGAGGCGTTCGCCCAGGAGCTGGTGAACGGCACCGACGACGCCCGCGAGGGGATGACCGCCTTCGTGGAGCGGCGCGCGCCGGCCTTCCGTGGCTGGTGACGGCCCCGGCGCGGACGAGCCCCGCGAGGCCAGCCGGTATCAGCTGCTCTCGTTCGCGCTGAGCGCGGGGGGACCCTCCGGGCCCCAGTCGTAGCCCAGCTCCACCAGCCACGGCCGGGGGTCGGGAACCCGCCACGACGCCGTGGCCTGGCCGTGCTCGGGATGGGTGAACGTGACGATGACCGTCGCCTTGGCCTCCGAGCGGGGATCACCCGAGGTGTCGACCTTGGTGATGGCGGACCGCTGGATACGGAGCATCTTGTGACCCGCGGTGGTGACGAACACCAGCTCGGTGGCGCTCGCGCCGAGACAGCCCTGGCCGCGCAGGCCCCCGACCTCCTCCGGGTCGCTGGCGAAGCCCACCGCTCTCGAGTCCAGGACCCGCACCTGGTCCGCGCCGCCCAGCTCGGCCCGGCACTGGTCGACCGCCTCCTGGCTCTTGCGGGCGATGACCGGGTTGAGCGCCAGCAGCGCCACCACACCGGCGGCCAGCACCACGACCAGGATGATCACCACGGCAGTCATGACCAGGCACGCTACCAACCGGCATGGGAGAATGCCGTGGATGGCCGCCGACGACGTCGACCCGGGCCTGCCGATCAAGCTGCACCCCTGCTCCAACGGGGAGTACCTGCCCCCACCGGCGTCCCCGCTGGTGCGCGAGGTGGCCCGCCGCACCCGGGAGCGGGCCGCGAGCAACGCGCACGCCGTCGGCATGTCACGCCGGCAGTTCCTGCTCTCCTCGATGGGTGCGGCGACGATGCTCACCGTGCTCGCGGCCTGCAGCAGGGAGGCCGAGGAGGGCGAGCCGGGTGGCACCTTCGTCACCTCGCCGGAAGCCGAGCGGGACCCGGACGCGGCCCGCGACGCGCTGGGCGGCGACGACTTCGTGTTCGACGTGCAGGGGCACTTCCTCGACTACAGCCACGACTACGGAGGCCCGGTGCCGGCGTTCCCGCAATCGAACTGCGGATCAGCCGACCCGAAGGAGTGCTACTCGGTCGAGCGGTTCCTCGACCTGATCTTCAACAAGAGCGACACGAACATGATCGTGCTGTCCGCGCTGCCCTTCGCGGGCAACCCGCTCAGCCCGGAGGTCATGGCCCGCACCATCGCCCTGGCCGACGAGGTGTGCGGTGACCAGCGGGTCCTCATGCAGGGCGAGGCCCACCCGAGCGACGGCCCGCTCGACGTCGCGCTGGCGGCGATGGCCGACCTGCGAGACCGCTACGGGATCGGTGCGTGGAAGGTGTACACGCACGCCGGTGGGCCGGGCTGGTACCTCGACGACCACGACCCCCGAGCGGCGCAGGTGGGCGAGCGGTTCCTGTCCCAGGTGGCGACCCTCGGTCCACCGATCGTGGCCGTGCACAAGGGGTTCTCCTCCGGGAGCCCCTTCGCCAGCCCCGTCGATGTCGGCCCAGCGGCGCTGAACCACCCCGAGCTCTCCTTCGTGGTGTATCACTCGGGCTACGAAGCCGAGCACACCGAGGGCCCCTACGACGCCGACGCACCTCAGGGCATCGACCGCCTGATCGCCTCGGTGCGAGCCGCCGACATCGGACCGGGGGGCAACGTCTACGCCGAGCTGGGCTCGACGTGGAAGTCGGTGATGGGGCGACCGACCGAAGCAGCGCACGTGCTGGGCAAGCTGCTTGCGGCCTTCGGCGAGGACAACGTGGTGTGGGGGACGGACTCCATCTGGTACGGCTCACCGCAGGACCAGATCCAGGCCTTCCGCGCCTTCCAGATCAGCGAGCAGTTCCAGGAGCGGTTCGGCTACCCGGCGTTGACCCCACAGATCAAGGCCAAGATCTTGGGACTCAACTCGGCCAGGCTCTACGGGGTGGAGCCGATCACCAGCCGCTGCCGGATCGACCGCGGCGAGATCGAGCAGGCGCGTCAGGCGTCCACCGACGGGAACCAGACCTTCGGACCCACCACCGCGGCCGGTGCCCTGGCCCTGATGCGCGCCCACCGCATCGCGACTGCCTGAACACGAACCCGGTCCGAGCCGGTCGCTCGCTCCCGGGGTCCCGGCGACGTGGAGCCCGGTGACTCCGGCGCCGCCGGCCGCCGATCAAGGCAACTGCTCGACGCGGCGCAGCTCCCGCCGGTAGCGGGCTGCTCGTTGCACGTAGGACCACGCGGGCCCGGAGATCATCTCCGGGGTCACCGAGTTCTCCCGGATCCTGGCGGGGACGCCGAGGGCCATCGCCCCCGAGGGCACCTCCATGCCAGCCGGCACCACGGCGTTGGACCCCACGAGGGCGCCGGAGCGCACGACGGCACGATGCAGGACCACCGCGCCGTTGCCCACCAGGGCTCGGTCCTCCACCGTGCAGCCCTCCAGGTGGACGATGTGGCCGATCACGCAGTCGTCGCCCACGATCGTGGGCAGCTCGGCCGTGCAGTGCAGCACCGAGCCGTCCTGCACCGAGGTGCGGGCCCCGATGTGGATCCACCCGTCGTCGCCGCGCAGCACCGCACCCGGCCACACCGAGGCCTCCGGGCCGAGCACCACGTTGCCGATCACCACGGCATCGGGATGCACGTAGGCCTCGGGGTGGATCTCGGGGACCTGGTCGCCCAGCGCGTAGATCATCAGACCGTGAACCGGCCGTACCCGCCGCGATAGAAGATCAGCGGACCGCCCTCGTGCAGCACGTCGAGGTCCTGCACGGCGCCGATCACGATGTCGTGGTCACCGGATGCGACGACGTCGCCGATCGTGCAGTCGATGTAGGCCAGGGCTCCCTCCAGCAGGGGCGACCCGTTACCCGAGCGCTTCCAGCCGATCTCGGCGAACTTGTCGGGAGCCTTGCTGGCGAACACCCGGCACACGTCCTCTTGGTCGTCGGCGAGCACGTTCACGCAGAACGCACCAGCGGCGCGGATCTTGGGCCAGCTCGAGGACTGCTTCCCGGCGCAGAACAGCACTTGCGGCGGTTCCAGCGACAGCGAAGCGAAGGAGCCGACGGCCAAGCCGACCGCCGTGCCCTCGCTCATCGCCGTGATCACGGTGACCCCGGTCGGGAAGTGGCCGAGGACCTGTCGGAACTTGGCCGCGTCGAAGGTGGTGCTGTCGTCGGTGATGTCGCTCACGGCCGCGGACACTACCCCCGAACTGTTCACCGGCACGCGGTCACGAACCGCGCCGGGCTGAACGGTTCGCTCACACCCATCACCCCCGGCGAACTGTTCACCGATACGCGGCCCACGACCGCGGCGGGCTGAACGGTTCGTTGGCGAAGGTGCTCGGGGGCTCCGACACCGAGCAGGTCACCGAGCGGCGGCGGTGACCCGCCCCAGCGTGATGGTGAGACCCTCCCAGGCCGCGAGGACCTCCTCGATCCCGAGGCGATCGGCCTGTTCACGCACCACGGGCATGAACCCGTCGATCACCTCGTCGGAGTGCGCGGGGTCGTGGTGGAAGAGGGCCAGGCGCCGCACACCCGCTTCGCGGGCCACGTGGAGCGCGTAGTCGACGGTGCAGTGGCCCCAGTGGGACTTCAGCGCCCACTCCTCGTCGGTGTACTGGGCATCGTGGATGAGCAGGTCGACCCCGTCGGCCAGCTCCAGCACCTCCGGCGCGACCTCGAAGCTGCCGTCGAGCGGCTGCTGGTGGTCACTGAGATAGGCGACGGTCGCTCCGGCCAGCTCCACCCGGTAACCGAACGTGGGACCGATGTGCGGCACGTAGCGCGCCCGCACCTTGGCGTCGCCGATCGCCAGGTCGTCGGCGTCGATGGTGTGGAACTCGATGTCGCCGATGAGGTCCCCGACCCGCACGGGGAAGTACGGCGGCCGCATGAACTCCTCGAAGGCCTCGGCGACGGAGATACCGTCCTGCGGAGGACCGTAGACGTCGAGCCGGGCTCCGGAGCGGTTGAGGGGGACGCAGAACGGCAGCCCCTGCACGTGGTCCCAGTGGAGGTGGGTGACGAGGGCGTGCGCTCGGAACGAGCCGTCATCCGTCTGAGTCTCACCGAAAAAGCGGAAGCCGGTACCCAGGTCGAAGACGATGGGGTCGCTGTCGGCGGTCTCCAGCGCGACGCACGCCGTGTTGCCCCCGTGGCGCCTGTTCGCCTCACACGAGCACGGTGTCGAACCACGCACGCCGTGGAACGTCACGTTCAACGACGGTTCACCCCCCGGTACCGACGCAGCGAAGACCCCTCTGAAAGTGCCATCCACGCTAGTCATCGACCCCGCCGGCTGTCCCGAAAAGTGACATGTTTCTCAACACGGTCTGAATGGCCGGTAGGGTCACCAGGTCATGACCGAGATCATCCAGGGACGGGTCCGGGCCAACGGCATCGACTTCGTCCATCTCGAAGCCGGGGATGGGCCGCTCGCCCTGTGCCTGCACGGCTTCCCGGACACCGCCTGGGGGTGGGAGCCGCTGCTCACGGACCTGGCCGCGGCCGGCTTCCGGGCCGTGGCGCCGTTCATGCGTGGGTACGCGCCCAGCTCCGTCGCGGCCGACGGCCGCTACCAGACGGGTGTGCTGGCCCTCGACGCCATCGCCCTGCACGAGGCCCTCGGCGGTGACGACACGGCCGTGCTCATCGGGCACGACTGGGGGGCACTGGCCACCTACGGGGCCACCGTTCACGAGCCTGGCCGATGGCGGCGGGCCGTCGCGGCGAGCGTGCCGCCCGCCTCGGTCATGGGCCCCGCCCTGCTCGACTACGACAACCTCAAGCACCGGTTCTGGTACCAGTTCTTCTTCTGCAACCCCCTGTCGGACGTGGCGGTGGCCATGAACGACCTGGCCTTCATCGAGCGCCTGTGGGCGGACTGGTCGCCCGGACTGGACGCCGGGCCGCACCTGACACGAGTGAAGGACGCGCTGCGAGATCCGGCCAATCTCACCGCCGCGCTCTCCTACTACCGCCAGACGCTCGGCGGTATCGGTCAGGACCCGGCCATCGCCGACGTCCAGGCCGCCAGCTTCCAGACCCCGAGCATCCCGGTGCTGTACCTGCACGGCACCGACGACGGCTGCATGCCCTGCCCTGACGTCTCGACCCTCGCCGCCGCGCTTCCCGGGGAGGGTTCCCGGGTGGAGCTGGTGGAAGGCGCCGGCCACTTCCTCCAGTACGAGGCGCCCCAGCGGGTCAACCGGTCGATCGTGGACTTCCTCACCGCGTAGGCCTGCCGGTCACGGGCGGGACGGTCGGCAGCCGCACGCGACCCGCGGAGTCCACCAGCGCCAGCCCGTCGCGCACGAGCGACGCCACCACCCGCGCCGCGCGCTGATGGTCACCGGGCCACCCCGCGACCGCGGCGATATCGGACGGCTCCACCACCCCCTGCTCGCGCAGCGCGTGGACCAGCCGGCCGCGGCCTTGACGATCCGAGCCCTCGAAGCGGGACTGCGGCACCGAAACCCCGGCGGACCCCCTCGCCGGGTCGGGCGAAGTGCCTCCACGACCCTGCCAGCAACAGGTGGCTCGAACCGGGCAGGCGTCGCAGCGAGGGCGGCGGCTGGTGCACACGGTGGCACCGAGGTCGAGCATCGCCTGGTTCCATCGCCACCCCGCCCCGCGCGGCACCGCCCGGTCCGCGAGGTTCTGGACCTCGGCTCGGTCGAGCGGCCGACCGGCCAGCCGGGCCAGGACCCGGGCCACGTTCGTGTCCACCACGCCGACGTCACGTTCGAACGCGAACGCCATCACCGCCCTGGCGGTGTAGGGGCCGACACCGGGCAGCCCGAGAAGGGCCTCGACGCGGTCGGGAACCTCACCGCCGTGCTCGTGCTCAACGATGGTGGCGGCGCGATGCAAGCTGACCGCTCGGCGGTTGTACCCGAGCCCGGCCCACGCCCGCACGACCTCACCCACCTCGGCTGCCGCGCACGCCTTAGCCGTGGGGAACCGAGACAGGAACGCCGCATAGCGGGGGATGACACGGGACACCTGCGTCTGCTGCAGCATCAGCTCCGATACCAGGACCGCCCACGGATCGCGGGTGCGACGCCAGGGCAGATCACGGCGCCACCGATCACCCCAGCGCAGCAGGCGCCGGCGCGCCGGCGCGGGGAGCGGGCTCGCGGTCAACTCCGGGTGCGCCACCCGATGCGCGGTGTCACTCGAAGACGGTGTCGTCGTAGGGCAGCTTCCGGGGAGGTGCGAATGCCTGCTTCCAGACCATCACCTTGCGGATGAAGTAGCAGACCTCTTCACCACGCTGGTTGATGCCCTTGGTCTCCACCTTGACCACACCACGCTTGCCGTCCGAGGTCTCCTTCTTCTCGAGGACCCGGGTCACCGCGTAGATGGTGTCACCGTGGAACGTCGGCTTGGCATGCTTCAGGGTCTCGATCTCGAGGTTCGCCACCGCTGACCCGCTCACGTCCGGGACGCTCATCCCGAGCACCAGGGAGTAGACGAGGTTGCCCACCACCACGTTGCGCCCGTGCACCGTCTCGTGCTCGGCGAACCACTCGTTGGTGTGCAGTGGGTGGTGGTTCATCGTGAGCATGCAGAAGAGGTGGTCGTCGTACTCGGTGATCGTCTTGCCGGGCCAGTGCCGGTAGACGTCACCGACCTCGAACTCCTCGAAGTAGCGGCCGAATGGGCGATCGAGCACGGTCACGGATGTCACCTCGGCGGATCGGACGGTCGGTTCGGGACGCCCGAGCGTAAGGCACGTCTCCGGCCGCGGGCCATTGCGGCTCGTGACCCTCGTCTCCTCTCCCATTTCGTTCAGCAGCCTGCTGGTCGTGCCGATGAGAAGGAGGATGGGCGGAGCGGCGAGCGAGGAGGGATGGTCGTCCGACACGGCCTTCTTCGAGGCCCGTGACCGCCAGATCGAGCTGTGGCGCATGGTGATCCGTGCCCGCTACGCGGCGGTCGCCGCCGCCGCGCTGCTGGCGACCACCCCGGCCGCGGGCCCCAAGCACTGGTGGCTGGCCGCCATCGCCATCTTCCTGGTCATCCCGTACAACGCCGTGTACGACGTGCTCCTCCGGCGCCGCGGTGTGCTGCCGAACACCGTCGCCTACACCGACCAGGTCGTCGCCGTCGGCATCATCGCCTTCGCCCCCGAGCTCACGGTCCCCCTGCTCGTGGTCATGCTGGCGGTGGCCGCCACCAGCGCCGTGGCCTTCGGCCGGCGGGTGGCCGCCCAGGCGGCGCTCGTCGGTGCCATCGGCACCGGCGTGGTGATGACCATCGCGCAGCCCGAGGACGCGGTGCCCGTCTACCTCATCTACCTCGTCGCCGGCGCCTTCATCATCATCGTCGTCGGCAGCGTGTCGGAGGTCGAGCGACGGGTGCGCCACCGGTACGCGGAGCTCATGGGGGGCATCGACGCGGTGGTCTGGGAGCAGGTCAGCCGGAACCCCTCCAGGCTGTACGTGAACCGCCGGGCAGAGGAGATCTTCGGCTACCCGGTCAGCGACTGGCGGCGCCCCGGGTTCTGGGGCCGGACGGTCCATCCCGACGACCGCTTCGAGGCCGCCAAGGCCTACCGGGAGGCCATCCGCAAGGGCCAGAACCGCGAACTGGAATACCGGATGATCGCGGCCGACGGCCGGGTGGTCCACGTCCACGACCGCATGCGGGTCGAGACCGACGGTGAGGGGCGCGCGGTGCACGTGCGCGGGGTGCTGCTGGACGTCACCGATCGGAAGGAGGCCCAGGAGCAGGTCGATCAGCTCATGAACCTTGTGGAGCGCATCCGGCTGGCGCTGTTCGTGTTCCGGCTGGCGGACCCTGATGACGATGAGTCGCTCACCCTGATCGCCGTGAACCCCGAGGCCTCGATGATCACCGGGGTCCACCCGACAGCATCCGTAGGTCGGCGGTTCCGCGAGGTGATCCGGCTGCCGGACGCCGACGTGCTGATGGACAACCTGCTCGACGTGATCCGCCTCGACGAAGGTTGGATGGTGGACGACTTCAAGCTCGGCACCTCCAAGAAGGTGTACGCGGCCCACGCCTTCCCCCTGCCGGGCCATGCGGTCGGTCTGACCCTGCAGGACGTGACCGAGCGGGCGATGGCCGCCGAGGTGCTTCGCCGCCAGGCGCTCCACGACGGCCTGACCGGGCTGCCGAACCGCACGTTGCTCAACGACCGCCTCCGCCAGGCGCTCCAGCACGCCGAGGTGAGTGGTGAGCCCGTCGCTCTGCTCATGATGGACCTCGACCAGTTCAAGGAGGTCAACGACGCCCTCGGGCACGACCACGGGGACCGGCTGCTCATCGAGATGAGCCGGCGACTCCAAGGGGTGCTGCGCGACGTCGACACGATCGCCCGGCTCGGCGGGGACGAGTTCGCGGTGCTGATGACGTTCGGCGCCAGCGAGCAGGGCGCCGTCGATGTCGCGCAGCGCATCCGGGAGGCGCTCGAGCGCCCCTTCCGGCTCGGCGGGATCAGCGTGCAGACCAGCGCGAGCATCGGGATCGCGCTGGCGCCCGCCCACGGCACCGACGCCGAGACGCTCGCGCAGCGGGCCGACGTGGCGATGTACACCGCCAAACGGGGAGGCGGTGGCATCGCCATGTACGCACCCGAGCACGACCAGTCGAGCATCCGGCGCCTCGCGCTGCTCGGCGAGCTGCGCCGGGCGATCGACGACGACGAGCTGGTCCTCCACTACCAACCGGTCGTCGATCTGTGCACGGGAGAGGTGCGCAGTGCCGAGGCACTCGTGCGCTGGCAGCACCCGGAGTTCGGCCTCATGCCCCCCGGCGAGTTCATCGAGCTGGCCGAGGTGTCAGGCACCATCCACGCACTCACCCGCTGGGTGCTCGAGCACGCCGTGCGCCAGGCACAGTCCTGGGCCGGCGCGGGTCTCGAGCTGTCCGTGGCGGTCAACCTGTCGGTGCGCAACCTCTACGACCCCGATCTGGTGCCGTGGCTGTCGGATCTGCTCACCGCCTCCGGCCTCGCCGCCGACCGACTCCAGCTGGAGATCACCGAGAGCGAGCTCATGGACGATCCGCTGTTGGCCATGGAGGTGCTGGGGCGGATCAAGGCGCTCGGCTCCACCACCAGCATCGACGACTTCGGCACGGGGTACTCATCGCTCGCCTACCTGAAGAACCTGCCGATCGACCAGCTCAAGATCGACCGCTCGTTCGTGGGCACCATGGCTCGCGACGAGAGCGATCTCACCATCGTCCGCTCGACGATCGACCTCAGCCACAACCTGGGCCTGATGGTGGTGGCCGAAGGGGTGGAGGACCGCACCGCGTTGAGGATGCTGGCCGATCTCGGTTGCGATCGGGCTCAGGGCTACGTCGTGAGCCGCCCGATCCCAGCCGACGAGCTCGAGCGTTGGCTGCGTGATCCGGCGGCGCGCCGGGATCTGCAAGCCCAGCTACGCAGCTCGCTCGTGCCCGACGACCTGCCGCCGAGCGGCGTCAAGCGCTGAGCGCGCTGGGCTGGCCGGGATCGTGCGGGGACCCATCCGCAGCGGCGGCCGCGCTCAGGGCGCAGCGGACGCAGAACGGGGCCTTGGATCCGCCGTAGCTGTAGACCAGGCAGACCCCGCAGAACTCACCCAGGCACGACCGGCACGTGCCGGTGCTGTACGCCCCCGGGTGGGTAGGGCACACCCCCATCCTGCCCTCCTCGATCGCCGACAGCCTTCGGAACGTCTCCCCGCTCGAGCTATCGCCCGGCGCCCCGCGTCCGACACCGGTCTCCGGGTACCGGGATCGGAATGGGAGGGCCGACTTACCCACGGGTAACCTGCGCTCATGACCGCAGCTGCTGACCTCACCGCGGCCAAGGCCGTGATCGACGCCGCTGGCGACCTGGTCGAGCAGGCCACCCGCCACCTGGCCATCAGCTCGATCGACGACCACCAGGTCGTCGCCTACGACCTGGCGCACGCCGCCGCGGCCGTCGAGACCGGTCGGGCCATGCTCGACTACGGCGCCCGGGGTGATGCGGAGGCCCGCCTGGCCTGCGCGTACATCGCCGACGCGGTGGCCGAGATCGGGGCGAAGGTCCTCGGCCGGGAGGGCGAATGGGGGATCTCGCCGGCGGCCCTCGACGACACCCGGGACTTCCTGCGCGCCTACCGGGACCCGGCGTTCGTGGCGTCCCTGGCGGAGGAGCCCGGGCCGCGCCACCTCGATCCCGACTTCGAGCTGGTCCAGGACACGTTCCGGCGCTTCGCGGAGGACAAGCTGCGCCCCATCGCCGAGCACATCCACCGGCAGAACGCGGACATCCCCGAGGAGATCATCGAGGGCCTGGCCGAGATGGGCGGCTTCGGCCTGTCGATCCCCGAGGAGTACGGCGGCTACTCGATGGGCGGCGAGAGCGAGTACATCGGGATGGTGGTGGCGACCGAGGAGCTCTCGCGCGGTTCGCTTGGCGCCGGCGGGTCGCTGATCACCCGGCCGGAGATCCTCACCCGCGCCCTGCTCGCCGGCGGCACCGAGGAGCAGAAGCGCGAGTGGCTGCCCAAGCTGGCCACGGCCGAGGCGATGGCGGCGGTGGCGGTGACCGAGCCCGACTATGGCTCCGACGTGGCCGGCATCAAGGTGACCGCCACCCGGGTCAACGATGGCCCCGATCGCGACGGGTGGCTCATCAACGGGGTGAAGACCTGGTGCACGTTCGGGGCCCGGGCCAACGTGCTGATGCTGCTGGCCCGCACCGATCCGGACCGCTCCAAGACCCACCGGGGCCTGTCGATGTTCGTGGTGCCCAAACCGGTCGGCGACGGGCACGGCTTCGTGTTCGAGCAGGAGGGCGGCGGCAAGATGGAGGGCCGCCCCATCGACACCATCGGCTACCGAGGGATGCACTCCTACGAGATCGCTTTCGACGGCTGGTTCGTCGAGGCCCGCAACCAGGTCGGGCTGGAGGCCGGGCTCGGCAAGGGCTTCTACTACCAGATGGCCGGCTTCGAGAACGGGCGCCTGCAGACCGCGGCCCGCGCCGTCGGGGTGATGCAAGCCGCCTATGAGGCCGCTTTGCAGTACGCGAAGGACCGGGTGGTCTTCGGCCAGCCCATCGTCGACTACCAGCTCACCCGGGCCAAGCTCGGCCGCATGGCGTTCATGATCCAAGCCGGCCGCCAGTTCGCCTACCAGGTGGCCAGGCTGATGGCCCGGGGCGAGGGCCAGCTCGAGGCGTCGATGGTGAAGGCCTACGTGTGCAAGGCCGCCGAGTGGGTGACCCGGGAGGCGATGCAGATCCACGGCGGGTTCGGCTACGCGGAGGAATACGACGTGAGCCGCTACTTCGTCGATGCCCGGGTGCTGTCGATCTTCGAAGGGGCGGACGAGACGCTCTGCCTGAAGGTCATCGCCCGCCGCCTGGTCGATGCCGCCTCGTGAGGGATCACCCGTGAGGGATCACACCTGAACCACGACCGGCGGGTCCGGCCATCGTTCATGCAGACTTGCATGTTATGATGCGATGGTGCCTCGAACGGTGCAGATACGGGACCTCGACGACGAGGTCTATGCGGCGCTGAGCCGGCGGGCCGCCGAAGCGGGTACCAGCGTGCCCGAGCTGCTCCGGCGGGAGGCCACCAGGCTGGCAGCGCGCCCCACGGTCTCGGAGTGGTTGGCCCGCAGCCATCGCCGGCCGAACGAGGTGACCGCAGACGACATCATCGAGGCTCTCGACGAGACGCGCGGCTCCTGGCCGGATGATCGTCGTTGACGCCTCCTGCCTCTACGCCGTCGTCGCCGCCACCGCAGCGGCCGGGCCGGTGCGAGCGCGGCTGGCAGCCGACGAAGAGCATGCTGCGCCCCATGTGATCGACGTGGAGGTACTCGGCATCATCCGCCGTGACCACCTCCGCGGCGCGCTGGACCCGACTGCCGCCTCGCTGGCGGTCGACGCGCTGCGCACCTGGCCGGGCGAGCGCTACGGGCACCGCAGCCTGCTGGACCGGGCGTGGGACCTGCGAGCCAACGTGCGAGGCTGGGACGCGATGTACGTCGCGCTGGCCGAGGTGCTCGGCGCCACCCTGGTCACGCTCGACCGTCGACTGGCAAGCGCCACCGGCATCGACTGCCGGGTCGACGTGATCAGGACCCGAGGGGTCTCGGCCTGAGGGATCAGCCCATGGCGGCGATGGCGTCCGCCACCGCCAAGGTCCGGCGGGCCTGCTCCACGTGGAGGTTCTCCACCATGCGACCGTTCACGGTCACCACCCCGCGCCCCTCACGCTCGGCTTCCTCGAACGCGGCGATGATCGCTCGAGCCGCGGCGATCTCGTCCTCGCTCGGGGCGAAGATCCGGTTGCAGGGCTCGAGCTGCGACGGGTGGATGAGGGTCTTGCCGTCGAAGCCCATCTGGCGCCCCTGTCGGCACTCGGCCGCGAAGCCCTCCTCGTTGCCGATGTCGTTGTAGACACCGTCGAGGATGGCCTTGCCCGCCGCCCGGGCCGCGAGCAGGCACAGCCCGAGGCCGGTCAGCAACGGTTGACGCCCGGGCACGTGCTCGGCGTGCAGCTCCTTGGCTAGGTCGTTGGTGCCCATCACCAACACGGCCAAGCGCTCCGAGGCGGTCGCGATCTCCTCCGCATGGAGCATGGCCACGGGCGTCTCAACCATGGCCCAGATCCTGGTGCGGTCGGGTGCACCAGCGGCCTCGAGCGCCTTTTCGACCGCGGCCACGTCGGCGGCGGAGTTGATCTTCGGCACCACCACCGCGTCCGGGCCCGCCTGCGCAGCCGCCCGCACGTCGTCGGCATGCCAGCGCGTGTCGAGCCCGTTGACCCGAATCGTGATCTCGCGCGAGCCGTACTCGCCGGAAGCCGCCGCCGCGCACACCCGATCACGGGCCTCGGCTTTCGCGTCAGGCGCGACCGCATCCTCCAGATCGAGGATCAACGCGTCGGCAGGAAGGGTCTTGGCCTTCTCCAGGGCGCGTTCGTTGGCCCCGGGCATGTAGAGCACGGAACGGCGGGGGCGCAGGTCGTCGGACATCGCGGTCACCTCTCAGAGCTCGTAGGCGGCGGCCAGCTCGGGGTCCCGTGCTGCGAGGGCGGTCGCCAGGTCGACCATCACCCGGCACTGCTTGACGGTGGCATCGTCCTGCATCTTGCCGTCGATCATGACCGCCCCCGTGCCGTCGCCCATCGCCTCGATGACCCGCTTGGCCCAGGCCACGTCGGCCGGGTCCGGGGAGAACACCCTCTTGGCGATGTCGATCTGCACCGGGTGCAGGCTCCAGGCCCCCACGCAGCCGAGCAGAAAAGCGTTGCGGAACTGGTCCTCACAGGCGACGGTGTCGCGAATGTCGCCGAACGGGCCGTAGTAGGGGTAGATCCCGTTCGTCACGCAGGCGTCCACCATCCGGGCCACGGTGTAGTGCCACAGGTCCTGCTGGAAGGTGGCCCGTGGCGCCTCCGGGTCCTCGGGGTCCGGGTCCTCGCGCACCAGGTACCCGGGGTGGCCGCCACCCACCCGGGTGGTCTTCATCCGCCGGTCTGCGGCGAGGTCGGCCGGCCCGAGCGAAAGCCCTTGCATCCGGGGGCTGGCGGCGCAGATCTCCTCGACGTTGGCCACCCCCCGGGCGGTCTCGAGGATGGCGTGCAACAGCAGCGGGCGGTCGAGGCCCGCCTTCGCCTCGAGCTGGGCGAGGAGCCGATCGGCGTAGTGGATGTCCTCGGCACCCTCCACCTTCGGGATCATGATGACATCCAGGCGGTCACCGATCTCGGGCACGATCCTGAGCAGGTCGTCGAGCACCCAGGGCGAGTCGAGGCTGTTGATGCGGGTCCAGAACTGGGTCTCGCCGAAGTCGATCTCCTTTCCGACCCGCACCAGGCCCTCCCGGGCGGCTTCCTTGCGGTCGGCGGCGATGGCGTCCTCGAGGTTGCCGAGCAGCACGTCGGCCTTGCCCACCATGTCGGGCAGCTTGGCGACCATCTTGTCGTTGCTCGGGTCGAAGAAGTGGATCATCCGCGACGGCCGGAACGGGATCTCCCGCGGGGGGGCCGGGGCGCCGACGGCCAGCGGCCGGAAGAAGTCCTTGGGGTTGCGCATCGGGTTGCCTCCCGGACGACTCGGGGCGAAAACGGTGCGTGCCGCCCGACCCTAGAGGGGTGGGCGGCACGCGACGAAATCGTCGGGACAGGCCGGATCAGCCGGTGAACCGGGGAGCAGTGGTGACCCAGGTGGCAGCAGCCGACGTGGTGGTGGTGGTGGCGAGCGTCGTCGTGGTCGTCGTGGGCTGCTCGCCGAACACGTTCGTGACCGTGACCGTCCGGTCCACGAGCTGGTCGATCACGATCGTCTGGTTCCCCCCGATCACCTGGTCGGCGCCGCCGTCGTCGACCTCGACGATCGTGCACTCCACCGGTCCCAGGATCGGCAGGTCCCCCTCACCACCCTCCGGCCCGAACTCAAAGAGGATGCCAATGGGATCGACCTCGCCCTGCGGACGGCCCGCCGGCCCGTTGGCCAACAAGGTGCAGTCGACCACGATCTCGAACACGGCGTCGGCCGGGGCGGTGCCCTGCACCTCCTTCACGACGGTGAGCACGGCACTCTGGGCGCCGGCCGTGGCGGGGCTCACGACCAATGAACTCGCGACGACGAAGGCCGCGCCGCCAAATAGCAAGAACTTGCGCACTAGTTGTTTCTCCTCGGGTTGGTTGACGACCCGAGCGGGCCGCTCGACCACGAGATCATAGGGGGCCTGCGCCCTCCCCCGCCGGACCGTCACGTGACGAGGTCGGACGGGAGCAACTGCTCGGTCAGCAGGCGCTCGAAGCGGGCCGGGTCCCCGCCGACGAAGGCACGGCACCGGGGCAGGCCCTCCACGTAGCAGGAGACGTAGGCCCGCCAGGTGGGGTCCGTGAGGAACTCGACCGCCTTGGCCGCCCGGGCCCGCGGCAGCAGTGCCCAGCGTTCGAGGTAGGCGACGACCTCCTCGGGGTCCCGACGCAGCTCGTGGAGCAACCAGGCGGCGTTGCCCCGGACCGCCCCGAGGACCTCGGTGGCCTCCGCGACGGCGGCGACCACCTCGGCGTCGTAGCGGATGCCGAGCACCCGAAAGTGCTCGGCCAGCACCGGCTCGGGGTGCTCCCCCAGCAGCACCTCGAGACCCAGGTCCGCCAGGCCCTCGGCGAGCAAGCACTGGGGGGTCCCGACCAGGAAGATCGTCTCTTCCAGGTGACCACGGCGACGTACCAGCCCCACCTCCTTGCGGGTGTGCTCGGTGTGATGCCCCGGATAGGCCTCGTGGGCGACGAGCTGCCCGAGCGAGAGCGACAGCACCGGCAAGTCGGTGTTGATCGCCACCCTGCTCCGCAGCCCACCGAGGTAGTGGTTGAAGCCGGACCAGGGCCGGTCGGTCACCAACTCCCAGTCGACGTGCTCACCCTCGGGGAGGCCGAACAGCCGCTCGGTGCGCTCCCGGAAGTCCTCAGCGAGGGAGCGCACCGCGGGCTCGATCATCCCGGGGTCGATGGCGTGGCCCTCCCGCCAGGCGATGAAACGCTCGGCGAGGGAACCGGTGCCGGGCAGCAACTCCTCCACGCGAGCGTGGGCCGCAGCCAGCTCGTCCTCGGGTCGCGGGGTGGGTCGCACGCCGTAGCAGCGTTCGACCTCCTCGGCATAGGGGATGATCTCGCCGGCCAACCTCCGGGCGGTGGTGTGCAGGCCCTCGAGCTGGGCTCGCAACCAGCGGCGCCGGGTGGGGTCGAGGTCCTCGCCGCCCGCCCCACCGTCGAGGGCGGCGATGAGCGTGCCGGCGCGCTCCGCCAGTGCCGCCGGGGGGCGGAGGGGTTCCGCGGCGACGCGCGCCGAGAGCTCGGCTGGCCCGTAGTAGGCATCCACGAGGCCGTCCACGTGGCGGCCGAGCCGCAGGCCCAGCTCCAGGTAGCCGGTTACGGGATCGGGCTGGTTCAGCGGATCGTCTCGCGGAAGAACGAGATGGTCGCCCGCCACGCCTCGGCGGCGGTCTCCGGGTGGTACACCTCAGGCCGAGTGTCGTTGAAGAACGCGTGATCCACGCCCGGATGCACCACCAGCTCGACATCCTTGCCCAGCTCGATCAACTGCTCTTCGAGGGCCTTCACCTTGTCCGGCGGGAAGAAGCCATCCTCGGCCGCGAAGTGGCCCCGCACCTTGGCGGTGAGCTTGGACCAGTCCGGCTCGACTGCCTCCCAGGGGATCACCCCGTAGAACGGGGCGATGGCCACCACCGCGTCGGGCCGCATGGTGCCCACCAGCATGGCGAGCCCACCACCCATGCAGAACCCGATGACCCCGACCCCGTCGCTGGTGACGGCCTCGAGCGACCGCAGGTGGTCGATGGCCCCGGAGAGGTCCCTGCCGGCCTGCTCGAGGTTGAGGGCCATCATCAGCTTGCCGGCCTCGTCGGGCTCGGTGGTCTGCCGGCCGTGATAGAGGTCGGGGGCCAGAGCCACGAAGCCTTCGGCCGCGAAGCGGCCGCACACGTCGGTGATGTGGGGCACGAGTCCCCACCATTCCTGGATCACGATCACCCCCGGCCCACTCCCGCTGGCGGGGACCGCCAGGTAGCCGGAACAGGTGTGGCCGTTGCTCGGGAAGTCGATGAGCTCACCCATGGGCGCGCACCCTACCTCCCGGAACACTCGGGAACGGTCCGGCGACACCGGTTTCGGACCATCGCCGTGGGAGGCCTCGCCAAACGGCAAGCTGGTTGCCGGCGGGTGGAAGTTCGATCGCTCGCCCAGGTCGTGTCTCACCGACCGACGGCCCCAGCGAAAGGACACTCCATGAACGCTCTGGCTCTCCGGCACATCCCACTCGCGCTCATCGCCGGCGCGCTGCTCGCCTTCTCAGCAGCCTGCAGCTCGTCAGGCTCCGAGGACGGCGCGTCGCGGCAGATGGCAGGGTCCACGACCGCCACGCCCGGTCCGCAGGGAGGCGACGGCGACGAGGGAGCGACTGAACGCGGCTGCCCCAGCGAGACCGAGCTGGTGATCCACACAGGCTCGAAGGACCTGCCACTCGTTGCCACGAGCGCGAAGGCAACGGTGACCCTCGGCTCGAGCATGGAGCTCGGGTTCGGCAACTTCGATGTGCCGGACGAGCAGATCGGCGCCATCGCCGCCCCCACCCTCACCGGCGATCAGCTCTTTGCCTCCCTGTACTTGAGCGCGTCCCAGGGAGCGACGCTTGAGCCCGGGACCTACGTCTCCACCTCCAGCGCCACCGGCCCGCTCCAGCTCAACTCCGAATCGGCCTACGACCGCAGCGGGAGGTTGTTCTTCACGGGTTTCTCCCCCGTGGAGGCGGACACGGTCGAGATCACCACGCTGGACCAGGATCGAAAGCTCGTGTGCGGGACGATCGCCACCTCGCTGCTCGAGGGTTCATTCCGAGCCGAGATCATCTCCTCGTCGTGACTGCTCCGGCCACGGCCCTCGCGAGTTCCGATAACGCCGGAGTTCGGGGTCCCCCTTGGCCACGAAACACCAGAGGCCGCCGATGCTGTCGCGCCGGATGGAGCCGTGAGGACGTCATCCCCTGACCCGACACCGAACGCGCTGGCGTTCCCCGCGCACCCTGTCGCTCGTGGAGCTGGCAAAGCCTGACCTCCCGGGTTCGCGCACCGATTCAGGCTCAATACGTGCCGCCGAGCTTGCTGTGGTCCCACGAGACGATCTTCTCAGGCACGATCTCGACGGCCACCCGCTTGTTCGCCAGCGCCTGCGCCATCATCTCCGCCTCCTCTTCGGTGGCTGGCGTCCAGTAGCGCATCACCACGTCCTTGGCCACCCGCATCAGGGTCTCGGCATCGTCGTGGATGACCGCCTTGCCGACGATCTCCACCCCGCGGAGGTTCTCGTACTGGTCGCCGTCCTCCACCAGCGCGGTGATCCGCGGGTCGCGCCGGAGGTTGAGCACCTTCTGGCTCTTGGCGAAGGTCTCGAACGCCGGGTTCCCGTCGAGGAACCCGTACCACATGGCCACGAGGTGGATGTTGCCGTCCGGACCGATGGTGGCGATGTTCATCGTCTGGCGCTCGTGCAGGAACGCTCGCACCTCCTCGTCGGTCATCCTGATCGCGTCACGCCGCTTCGGCATCGGCTTCTCCCATCTCGTCGTCTCGATCCACTCGCCCGGCGGTCGGCCGCCGTCAGAACACGTCGCCCTTGAACAGCTCAGGTGCCACCGGGCAGTCGGTGCGCCGCAGCCCCTGCTCGACGGGCTCCGGCCCGCAGGGTCCCACGAGGCGATCGACCAGCTCCAAGGGAAGCACCTCGTCGTCCGCGTCCCAGGGCTCGGCCGCGCTCACCGCCCTGGCCCGCAGGCCCTCCCACATCCGCTGGGGGAGCAACCGGCCCACGCCGCCGACCAGCCACACCGGCACACCCAAGTGGTGGGCGACAGCAGCGGCTGCCAGCGAGCCGCTGACCGCCAGCGCTTCGCTCGGACCGATCGCGCTGGCCTCCAGCACGACCAGATCACCGACCGCGACCGCCGCGCCCAGGCCGGCTTGGGGCACGTCCACCGCCTCGACGTCCGCGCTGAGCAACCGACGCACGAGCCCCGAACCCTCGCCAAGCGCGTCGACCACCAACACCTCCAGGTCCCCCCGGCGGGCCAGCGCGTCGTCTGTTGTGCTCGGCCAGCCCAGCACCACCACCGTGGCGCTGTCGGGCAGGGCATGCGCCAGCTCCGCGGCCGTCGGGTCCGCCGCGACCGCTCCGGCCGCTTCCCAGATCTCCGACCGTGGATCGCTGGCGGTGAGCACCCTCGCCGCGAACCACACCAGGGGGCCCGACGCGGGCTGGCGGGACACGATCCTGCGGCAGGCGGTGACCAACCCCTGCGGGTCGCCATCGAACGACGCCAGCGCCCGGGCCGTCTCCTGCACCAGCACCTCGGCAGGCGCGCCCGACGCCCGGGCCACGTAGCGGAGCCGCTCGATCGGGTGCACGGCCCCTTTCTACCGGTTCCTACGTCCCGGGCTTCCAGATCATGTCGATCATCAGCAGCAGGAACAGCAGGTGCAGGATGCCGCCGTACATGCGGGCCCGCTTGCCCCGGGCCTGCAGCTCCGCCACCTCGGCGGGAGGACCGCCGGGGCCCGGGGTGACCTCACCCGACACGAGCTTCTCCTGCAGCGCGAGCATCGCCCGGAGGTTCGGGACGTGCACGAACAGCGAGAACAGCGCGGCGGCGAAGAACAACAGGAACGCGATCGAGATCCAGGTGTCGGAGAACTTCCAGGCCTCGTCCGACAGCACGATGAGCGCGACACCGAACCCGCCCGCAGCCCAGATGAACGGGGTGGTGAGCACCTTGGCGGCCTGGAACCCCGCATTGCTCATCGCGTACGCCACCGGTGGCTCCTGCTGGCGGGCCATGGCCGCCAGCACCGGCCAGACGAACGACGAGCCGAAGCCCACGATCACCGCCAGCAGGTGCAGCAGGAAGAACAACTGATACGCGAACGAACCGGTGCCCATGGCCCACGCTCCTCTCTCCGATCGGCGACGCTAGCCGAGTGGTCGGCGTGGGGCGCGAACGCTACGTTCTTCCGCCGTGCCCATCGACGTTCCGCCGGACACCCCGCTCAAGCGGCTCGGAGGAGACAGCCGGCCGCTGGAGGAGTGGACCACCACCTTCCACCTGGCCCTCGTGGTGCTCGACCCTTACACCTACGAGAGCGCCTGGCTGCTGGACACGGCCGGGCGGATCCTGCGGAACTTCGCCGAGGCCGACTGCCGCACGGCCTTCGTCGTGACCTGCGACGACGACGACGCGTCGGCGTTCCTCGGCCCGTGGGGCAGGGAGTTCCTGGTGTTCACCGACCCCGACCGGTTGGCGGTCAAGAACATCGGGCTCGAACGCCTGCCGGCCTTCGTGCACATCAACCAGGCCAACCAGATCGAGGCGAAGGCCGAGGGCTGGCACCCTGACGAGTGGCGGGCGGTGGCCGAGAACCTGGCCGAGCGCATGAGCTGGCGCCGCCCGACGATCCCGGAGGCGGGCGATCCGGCGCCCTACGCGGGCACGCCGGCGCTGGGCTGACGGTACAGCGTCACGGTCGCACGTCGAGGATCGCGCCGGAGGCCACCAGCTCGTCGCGCAACGCCGTGATGTCGACGGTGGAGACGTCGACCGCGGTGAGCATCGCCGCCGCACCGGCGTCGCCCGCGGTCAGCATCGCGGCCGTCGCGCCGGTCGCCTCCCCCGAGGCGAAGCACGGGGCCATCACCCGGCACGAAGCCAGCGCGTGGTGGTCGGCGGAGAGGCACCGGCCGGCAACAAGCAGGTTGGAGGGGCCGGCGGACGGCACCAGCGACCGGTACGGGAGCTGGTAGGCCACGCCGTCGGGCAGGAACCGGTACTCGGTGCCGTGTACGGACACGTGGTACTCCTGCGCCCAGGCCGCCGCGAGCACCGCGTCGGGGAACCGAGCCCCACCCATGACCTCGTCGCCGGTGAGGGTGTGCTGCCCGAGCACATGGCGGGTCTCGCGCACCCCCTGCTGGGTGGCGGTGTCCGAGAGGAACGCGCCCGCGAAGCCCGGCACGTGAGCCTGCACGAAGGCGGCTGCTTCCTCCGCCCGGCGCCGGCCTTCCAGCTCCCCCCAGGTGGGATCGAACAGGCGGCCATGCCGCCGGACATGGCCGCCTCGATGTCCGCGTGCTGCAGGAAGAACTGCATGGAGCCGAACTGCCGCTGCCCGGGGCCTCCCATCTCCCAGGGCACACCGGAGGCCACGGCGACGTCGGCGTCGCCGGTGGCATCGACGAAGACCCGCCCCGCGATCGCCCGGGGGCCCTGCTTGGACGCCACCACCACCGCCTCCAGCGCGCCGGTGCCGGGGGCGTGCACCACCTCCGAGACCAGCGCGTGCAGCAGCAGGGTGATGCGCTCCGACCCCGGTCCTTCGGTGACCAGGTGGTCGGCGAGGCGCTTCGCCGCCCAGGGCACGTACAGCAGCACCGCGGTGTCCTTGAACGGGTACGGCCCCAGCCCGGCCCCCCGGGCGACCAGCTCGCCGGCGAACTCCCGGGCCAGGCCGCCAGTGACGTGCTCGAACCGACCCGGCGCCTCGCGCACGTACAGCCCGCGCCATGTCAGATGATCCCCCCTCTGGTCATGGCCATGACATCGAGCGCCCGGTCGAGCTCCTCGTCGGTCATCAAGCCTCGCTCACGCACGATCTCCCGGATGCTGCGTCCCGTGCGCACCGACTCCTTGATGACCTCCGCGGCCCGCTCGTAGCCGATGTAGGGGTTGAGCGCGGTGCCGATGGAGGGTGAGGCCTCCGCGTACTGCCGGAGCCGATCGCCGTTGGCACGGATGCCCTCGATGCAGCGCTTGGCGAACAGCTCGCTCACGTTGGCGAGCAGGCGGATCGACTCGATCAGGTTGCGGGCCATCATCGGCATGTAGACGTTCAGCTCGAAGTTGCCCTGCGAACCGGCGAACGCCACCGCGGCGTCGTTGCCGATCACCTGCACGGCCACCTGGGTCACCGCCTCGGGGATCACCGGGTTGACCTTGCCCGGCATGATCGACGAGCCGGGCTGCAGATCGGGAAGGAAGATCTCCGCCAGCCCGGCACGCGGGCCGCTGCCCATCCAGCGCAGGTCGTTGGCGATCTTGATCAGCGCGACCGCCAGGGTGCGCATCTCGCCTGACATCTCCACCAGCGGGTCGCGGGATCCCTGGGCGGCGAAGTGGTTGCGGGCCTCGGTCAGCGGAAGGGCGAGACGCTCGGCCAACGCGGCGATGACCTTGGGGGCGAACTGCTTCGGCGAGTTGATGCCGGTGCCCACCGCGGTGCCACCCAGGGGCAGCTCACCGCAGCGCGGCAACGCCTCCTGCAGCCGCACGATCGACGCGTGCACCTGCGCGGCGTACCCACCGAACTCCTGGCCCAGCGTGACCGGGGTGGCGTCCATGAGATGGGTCCGCCCGGCCTTGACCACGTCGCGGAACTCCTTCTCCTTCCGTCGCAGCGCGAAGTAGAGGACCTCCAGTGCGGGCACCAGGTCGCGCAGCACCCCCTCGACCACCGCGATGTGGATCGCGCTGGGGAACACGTCGTTGGAGGATTGCGAGGCGTTGACATGGTCGTTCGGGTGGACCGCCCTGGGCTCGCCGAGCCGCTCCGAGGCCAGGTTCGCCAGCACCTCGTTCATGTTCATGTTGGAGGAGGTTCCTGATCCGGTCTGGAACACGTCGACCGGGAACTGGTCGTCCCAGAACCCCTCCGCCACCTCCTCGGCGGCGTCGAAGATCGCCCGGCCGATCCGGCGGTCGACCTGGGGGACGGACTTCAGCGACGCGTTGACCAGCGCGGCCTGCCCCTTCACCAGCGCGAGAGCGCGTATCAGCCGGGGCTCGAGCCGCTGGCCGGAGATCGGGAAGTTCTCCACCGCCCGCTGGGTCTGGGCGCCCCACCTGGCCTCGGCGGGCACCCGGACCTCCCCCATCGAGTCGTGCTCGACGCGGTGCGGCAGCTCTGCAGGGAGGTGTTCGGACTCGCTCACCCCCCGATTCTCGCAGTCAGCGGCGCAAGGTGACGGGCCGGGAGACCTCCGCGAAGAAGTCGTTGCCCTTGTCGTCGACCACCACGAACGCCGGGAAGTCCTCCACCTCGATCATCCACACCGCCTCCATGCCGAGCTCGGGGTACTCGAGGACCTCGACCTTGCGGATGCAGTCCTGGGCCAGGCGCGCTGCCGGGCCGCCGATGGAGCCCAGGTAGAACCCACCATGGCGCTTGCACGCCTCGGTCACCTGGTTGGAGCGGTTGCCCTTGGCCACCATCACGTGGCTGCCACCGGCGGCCATGAACTCGTCGACGTAGGCATCCATCCGGCCCGCGGTGGTGGGGCCGAACGATCCCGATGCGTACCCCTCCGGGGTCTTCGCCGGCCCGGCGTAGTAGACGGGGTGATCCCGCAGGTAGTCGGGCAACGGCTCACCCGAGTCGAGGCGTTCCTTGATCTTCGAGTGGGCGATGTCGCGGGCCACCACCATCGGGCCGGTGAGCATCACCCGGGTCTTGACCGGCAGCTTCGACAGCTCGGCCCGGATCTCATCCATCGGCCGGGTCAGGTCGATGCGCACCACCTCCCCGGACAGCTCGTCCTCGTCGACCTCGGGCAGGTACGCGGCGGGGTCGGTCTCGAGCTGCTCGAGGAACACGCCCTCGGCGGTGATCTTGCCCAGCGCCTGCCGGTCCGCCGAGCACGACACCGCCAGCGCCACCGGGCAGGACGCGCCGTGACGGGGAAGCCGGACGACCCGCACGTCGTGGCAGAAGTATTTGCCACCGAACTGCGCGCCGATGCCGAAGCTCTGGGTGAGCGCGAGCACCTGGGCTTCGAGCTCGAGATCGCGGAACGCCCGACCCTGCTCGTTGCCCGTGGTGGGCAGGGTGTCCAGGTACCGGGCGGAGGCCAACTTGGCGGTCTCGAGCGCCATCTCCGCCGACGTCCCACCGACCACGACCGCCAGGTGGTACGGAGGGCAGGCCGCAGTACCCAGGGCGCGCAGCTTCTCGTCCAGGAACGACATGAGCCGCGAGGGGCTGAGCAGCGCCTTGGTCTCCTGGAACAGCAGGCTCTTGTTGGCCGAACCCCCACCCTTGGCCATGAACAGGAACTTGTAGGTGTCACCGTCGACCGCGGCGATCTTGATCTCCGCGGGGAGGTTGGTCTTCGTGTTGACCTCCTCCCACATGTTCAACGGGGCCATCTGTGAGTACCGGAGGTTCGCGTCCCGGTAGGTCTCGTAGACACCTCGGGCGATGGCCGCCTCGTCACCGCCCCCGGTGAGCACGAACTGCCCCTTGCGGGCCTTCACGATGGCCGTGCCCGTGTCCTGGCACATGGGCAGTACGCCTCCCGCCGAGATGCACGCGTTCTTGAGCAGGTCCAAGGCCACGAACCGGTCATTGCCGGATGCCTCGGGGTCCTCGAGGATCGCGACGAGCTGCGCCAGGTGTCCGGGGCGGAGGTAGTGCGCGATGTCCCACATCGCCTCCCGGGTCAGCCGGGTGAGCACGGACGGCTCGACCCGCACGAAGCGGTGACCCTCCACCTCGACCTCCGACACCCCCTCGGTGGTGATCAGCCGGTACGGGGTGGGGTCAGGGCCGAGCTGGAACAGCTCCTCGTACGCGAACTCGCTCATGGCGCCAGCGTCCCACACGGTCCGCCCGGCAGAGCAAACGGCGCGCTCCCGTGCAGGTCCTACTCGGTGTCGCGCGCCTCGCGATCCAGCCACACCTGGGTGAGCGACACCGTCCCCTGCTCCATGCCCAGGCCGGGTGAACCCCGCGGGGTGGTCCGCTGCGTCAGGTCCCGCACGTCGGGGCCGGCCACCAGGCCCTGCGGCAGGCGCACCAGGAAGAGGTAGGCAGCGCCGGTGACCACGTCGTTCTGGATGGCCCGGTAGGCGTCCACCTGCCGGGCCAGCTCGGTGGTGGCTCGTGCGCTGTCGAACGAGCCGTCGATCCCCGGTGACCCGAGGCGGGCCAGGTTCGGACCCGGCGCACCCACCGGGGTCAGCTCCGACAGGTGCAGCTGTGGGTACCACAGGTCCGGGTGCCAGGATCCGAACAGCGGCAGGACGGCCGCGTCGAACCCTCCGACGGCGGCGGCCTGCCGCACCTCGGCGAGGGGCACGACCCGGAAGCGAGCGCTGATGCCCGCATCACGCAGCTGCTGGCCCCACCGGGTGGTGAACCGGCGGATCACCGGGTCGTCGGGCACCAGTACCTCGAACGTCAGCGACGTCCCGTAGCGGTCGGTGAAGCGCTCCAGCTCGGTCTCGGTGGCCGCCAGGCTGTGGGGCAGGACCGGCGGGTCGTTGTACCACAGAGAGGTGTCGACCACCGGCCCCCTCGCCCACTTGACGAAGCCTCGGTCCCCGTCGCCGACGATCTCGGCTCGATCCGTGGCGTAGCCCAGCGCCTGGCGGGCGCTGAAGTCGCTGAAGGGCATCCGGCCGGCGTTCAGCACCACGGTGAGCTTCGGGGCCTCGCCTTCGAGGTCGGCGAGGACCTGCGTCCGGCGCGCGGCACGGCGCGCCGATGCGAGTGCCAGCAGCACCGGATCGTCGACGAGGGCGACATCCACCTTGCCCTCCTCCACCGCCCGGACCCGAGCGGCACCCTCGGGGAACACCCGCACAACGATCTCGTCGAGGCGGGGTAGACCGTCCCTCCAGTAGGTGGGGCTCTTGCCGAGCACGAACGACCCGTCCGTGCCCCGGGCGCGCACCCGGAACGGACCGCTGCCCACGGGCCGGGCCCCACCGTCGACCGCCATCAGGCTCGCCGGCGACGCGACGAAGCCCACCTGGGTGGTCAGCACGTGAGGGAACGTGGACCACGGAGCGCGGAGCCGCACGTTGACGGTCCGCGGTCCGGTGACGAACACCGCTCGCACCGGTCGCAGCAGCGCTTCCGCCGCCGGACTGGTCCGCTGCGCCTCGAGGTTGGCCCGCAGCGCTTCGGCATCCAGCGGTGTGCCGTCGTGGAAGACGAGATCCGCTCGCAGGGTGATGGCCCACTCGGTGAAGTCCACGTTGGGGGTGAAGGACTCGGCCAGTGCCGGCTCGAGCTGGTAGGTGTCGCTGTAGTCGGCCAACCGGTCGAACACCGCCCGGCCCACCTGCAGGGCGCTCGAATCCCACGGACCCGCCGTGGGGCGCAGGTCGCCGGGGTCGCTCTCGACGGCCATCACCAGCCGACCGCCGTTCCGGGGGCCGCTCGCCGCGGGCTGCTCGGCCTGCTCGGGCGGGTTGGTCTGTGGTTCGGGTGGGTCGGCACAGGCGACGCCGACCACCACCAGGGCGGCGAGCACGACCATCGACAGGTGCATCCGGCGCGCCATCGACATGGAGGCAGGAGCCTAGCGAGCGGTGTTCAGCGCCGGTCTTCGCCCGGGCCCCGATCAGCGGGCCGTCCACCCGCCGTCGACCACCAGCACCTGGCCGGTCACGTAGGAGGACGCCTCGCTGGCGAGATACAGGAGTGCCCCGTCCAGCTCGTGCTCCGCGCCGCCACGGGCCATCGGCGCGTTGCGACGGAGGTACGCCATCGACGCGTCGTCAGTGAACATCTCGGCCGTCATCTCGCTCAGGAACCATCCCGGCGCGATGGCGTTCACCCGTACCCCTCGCCGCGCCCACTGCACGGCGAGCTCCCGGGTCAGGTTCACCACCGCGCCCTTCGAGGCCGCGTAGCTCGCCTGCTTGATGGGTGCGGAAGCGACGAGGCCGAGGATGGACGTGATGTTGACGATCGAGCCGTGACCCTGCTCGATCATCTGCCGGCCGGCGAGCTGGCTGAGGGCGAACACCGCGGTGACGTTCACGTCCATGACCTGCGCGAACTGCTCGACCGGTTCGTCCTCCGCCGGCACCGGCGCGCCGATCCCCGCGTTGTTCACGAGCACGTCGACCCGCCCGAAGGTCTCGATGGTGCATGCCATCAACCGTTCGCGGTCAGCCGGACGGCTGACGTCCGTCGGCACCGCGACCGCCCCCCGGAGCTCGGCCGCGAGATCCTCGATGCGGGCGCGGCGCCGAGCCGCGAGCACGACCGACGCGCCAGCAGCGTGGAGCACCCGCGCGAACCGGGCGCCGAGACCGCTCGACGCCCCGGTCACGACGGCCACACGCCCGTCGAGCCGGAACAGCTCGTCGACCCGCACCTCGGCCATGGCCGGGCAGCCTAGGACGGGCGCGACCGCAGCCGGTACGGTCGCCGGTGATGAAGGTGCGCATCGGCTTCGGCCTTGGCACCCGGACCGTGGCGAACGACGCCGAGCGGTTCGGGCTGGTGGTGGACGAGCTGGAGCGCCTCGGGTTCGACTCGCTGTGGCTGAGCGAGCGGATCTCCGGCGAGGGTCCCGACCCGATCGCCGGGCTGGCGTTCGCCGCGGGCCGCAGCACCAGGCTGAAGCTGGGCACGAGTGTCCTGGTGGTGCCCGGGCGCAACCCCGTGGTGCTGGCCAAGGAGCTGGCCAGCTTGGATCGCCTCTCCGGCGGTCGGCTGCTGCCGGCGTTCGGGCTCGGGGTGGCGGAGCCGACCGAGCAGGCCGCCTTCGGGGTCCGCCGGGAGGAGCGGGCCCGGCGCTTCGACGAGGCGCTACCGCTCCTGCGCCGGCTGTGGACCGAGGAGGTCGTCAACCACGACGGCGTGTTCTATCCGTGCGAGGGGGTGTCGGTCCGCCCCCGACCGATCCAGGACCCGATCGACCTTTGGATGGGAGGCATCGCTCCGTCAGAGCTGCGGCGGGTCGGCCGCCTCGGCGACGGGTGGCTGCCGTCGTTCTGCACCGTGGAGGAGGTGCAGGCCGGCATCGCCGCCATCACCGAGCACGCCGCGGCCCATGGCCGGGCCGTCGACCCCGAGCACTTCGGGGCGCTCGTCGCCTATCGCCGCGGCCCGCTGCCCGAGCTCGTGGCCCGTTTCGTGCGCCAGCGGCGACCCGGGGCGAACCCCGAGGAGCTGATCCCCGAGCGCGCCGAGCTGCCCGAGCACCTCGAGCGGTTCGTGCAGATCGGGGCGTCCAAGTTCGTCGTGCTGCCCGTCGTGGAGCCCGCCGACTGGCACGACGAGCTGGGCTGGCTGGCCGAACGGCTGCTGCCCCTCCAGAGCTGACCGGCACCCTCGCCGGCTACCGGACCATCGCCCCGTACATCGCCACGAGGCCGGCGGTGGCCCGGCGGAGGAACTCACCGTCGTAGGCCTCGTCGCCGTGATCGAGCCAGGCCAGCACGCTGTCGTAGAGGTAGGCGACGATGGTGTGGGTGATCCAACCGCGCAGGGCGGGGTCGCGGATCGTGTTGCCGATCAGCTCGTCGGCAGCCTGCACCGCCTGCTCGCGCAGCTCGGCCGCCACACTCGCGAACCGCGGCTCGCGTGCGGCGTGCACCACCAGGAGCCGGAAGCCGTCGGGGTCCTCGCGGGCCACGGTGAGCAGGGCCCGGGTGGTGAACCCCTCCGGGTCGGCGGCCTGCACCCCGGCCAGGAACTCCTCCCGCAGCCGATCGCTCACCCGATCGAGCACCGCCCGGTACAGCTCCTCCTTCGAGGCGAAGTGCCGGTAGACGATGATGCGGCTCACCCCCGCCTCGGCGGCCACGTCATCCATCGAGGTGTCGGCGAAGCCCCCTCTGGCGAAGGCCGTCGCCGCCGCCCGCAGGATCGACGCCTGACGCTCGGGCTTCGGGAGGAGTTGACGGGCCTGGCCTCGGTCGCCCATGTCACACAGCTTCCATCTTGCCCGGTGTATACAGACGAGTATACAGTTGAGGTACCGGGACGATCCCCGGTCGCGCCGGCTGGCATTGCCGCTGGCGCCCGATGCCGATGGCCCAGGGGGGAGCGAACCATGACCACGGCACAGGTGGAGTACACGGAGTCCGAGCTCCTGCTCTCGCATGACTACGCGGAGCCGCTCGTCGCCGGTGGGGTTCGCTGCCACGGCGGCTTCGACGACGAGGGCCGGTACGTCTCACCCCGTACCCGCCTCCGAGGGCCGGCCATCGAGGCCTGGGAGCACCAGCGCGCGGAGCAGTTCGGCACCCCGGTGCTCGACGTGCCGATCGACTCGTGGCCCGAGCACTTCCCCAACGTCGAGCAGTCGAAGCTGCTGATCCGGCGGGGGGCGCCCGAGCCGATCATCGCCACCCTCACCCGCATCGGCACCGTCGAGGGATTCGGCGGGATGCTGCGGCTGGTGCCGGTACCCGACATGCGACCACTGTTCGAGGAGGACATCAGCGGCACCGCGATCGCTCACCTCGACCGCGGTCTCATCGAGGCCCACGCCCGCGACGAAGCCGGCTTCGAGGAGGAGGCCGGCCACGACGTGATGTGGTTCGTGGCCCGCGACATCGCCTTCGAGAACCCGGTCACCGCCGACGAGACCGAGCTCATGCTCGAGCGGATGGGCATCAGGGGCGGCCCCGGCAAGCCGGCGCCGCTGGTCGACGTCGCCCGGGTGCTCCCCGAGGAGATCGACCCCACGCTCGAGTTCCTGGTCGGTCGGATGATCAACCTGCTGTTCATCGAGATCGCGGCGTTCCACACCTTCCGCTGGGCGGAGAGCGTGCTCGCCGACACCGACCTGGTGGCCGGGGACGGCGAAGCAGCACGGCTGGTGTCCTACATCCGAGCCGACGAGACGCCCCACGTGTCGTACCTGCGCACCGCCCTCTCGGAGATGCGTGACCGCACCTGGATCGGCCAGCGGGGCAACCGCTACGCGGGCGAGGAGATGATCGGGTTGCTGTGGGACAAGGCACTCCAGGACTCCCTGCTGCTGCGGCGTGCCGACAACCTGCGAATCACCATGAACGAGATCGAGCACGCCCTCGCCGGCCGTCCCGACGCGGCGGACCTGCTCGACGAGATGCTCTCACTGGGGACGGTACGGCGGCTGCCCGACGGCACGGTGATCGACATCGAGGAGCCGGTCGCGTGAAGTTCGGCCTGTTCTACGAGCACCAGCTACCCCGACCCTGGGCGGAGGACGCCGAGCGCCAGCTCATCCAGGACGCTCTCGACCAAGTCGAGCTCGCGGACCGGGTGGGCTTCGACTACGTCTGGGAGGTCGAGCACCACTTCCTGGAGGAGTACTCGCACTCGAGCGCCCCGGAGGTCTTCCTCGCCGCGGCCAGCCAGCGCACGTCGCGGATCCGCTTGGGGCACGGCATCATCCAGACCGCGCCTTACTACAACCACCCCGCCCGCACCGCCGAGCGGGTGGCCACCTTGGACCTGGTTTCCAACGGACGGGTCGACTTCGGCTCCGGCGAGTCGTCGTCGGAAGCCGAGCTGGGCGGGTTCGGCATCGCCTATGACGAGAAGCGCGACCAGTGGCTCGAAGGCCTCGAGGTCGCCATCCGCTGCATGACCGAGATGCCGTTCGCCGGGGTGGAGGGCAGGTACGTCTCGATGCCGCCGCGCAACGTGGTCCCCAAGCCGGTACAGAAGCCACATCCCCCGCTCTGGCTGGCGTGCTCCCGGCGAGACACGATCCTGCTCGCCGCCGAGAAGGGGATGGGTGCGCTGGCCTTCGCCTTCATCGACCCTGAGGACGCCAAGCACTGGGTGAGCGACTACGAGGCCACGCTGGCCGAACGCTGCGTGCCCGTCGGGCTGACCGTCAACCCGGCCATCGCGTGCGTCACCCCGATGATGTGCCATCCCGACGAGGAGACCGCCATCGCCCGAGGGCTCGAGGGCGGCAACTTCTTCGGCTACTCCCTCGCCCACTTCTACGTCTTCGGCGAACACGTCCCGGGCAGGACCAACGTGTGGGAGGAGTTCCAGGAGCGGCGCCACGCGCACGGCTACTCCCCCGAAGCGGCGCTGGCCCAGAAACAGGAGACGCTCGGGGCCAAGGTGGCGGCAGGCGACACCACCGGTCTGCGGGGGGCGGTCGGGACCCCCGATCAGATCCGCGACTTCCTCCGCCGGTACGAGGAAGCCGGCGTGGACCAGGTGATCTTCGTGCTGCAGGCGGGTCGCAACCGCCACGAGCACATCATGGAGAGCATCGAGCTGTTCGGGCGGGACGTCCTCCCCGAGTTCGCCGAGCGCGACGAGCGGCTCAGCGCCGAGAAGGCCGCACGCCTCGCCCCGATCATCGACGCAGCCCTGGCCCGCCGGCCCGCCCCGCCGCCCCCGATGCCCGACGACTACGTCATGAAGGCCATTCCCAAGCGGATGGTCGACGAGGCGCAGTTCGACGCGGGCAAGGAGTGGATGGAAGACCTCGCCAACAAGCAGGCCGTCGGCGAGCAGGACGAGACCTTCGTCCGGGGGATCCTCGGCGGCTGACCGGAGCCGCACCCCTCCCGCCGGAGTGGATCTCGCCGTGAGGGCGTAGGGCTTCACGGCGCTCGAACGATCGGACGGGTGGTGAGCGCCACCGGACCGCATCAGCCACGGTGCCATTGCTTCCGCCTGTTGGTGCCGGGGCCGACCGCCTGCCCCACGCCCGCCCGGCGAACTCCCCGGGATGGGCGTGCGAGCGCCCGCGAGCCTCGGAAGCACCGCCGTCACGCTGGAGGTGACCGTCGCCGATCTCGACGGGCTGTACGCCCGGGCGGTGGCAGCCGGCGCCACTGGTCTGGCCGAACCAGCCGATCCGCGCGACGGGAGCCGGCGGGCCACTCTCGCCGATCGGTTCGGTCATCGGTGGATCCTCTCGCAGCCCGCCGCCCCGACGGCCGCAGCGTGGTGCACAGCCAGCTCCGCTGGCCGGAAGGAGGGGTGGTCCAGGTCGGCACCTACGACCCCGACAACGTGTACAGCCTCCGCCCGGGGGAGCCCGGGGAGCAGTCCCTGTAGGTGATCACCGCCGACCCGGACTCGGTCTGGCAGCGGTGCGCCGGTGCCGGTCTCGAGGTGATCCGCCCGCCCGCTCGCTGCACACCGCGGCCGCCGGGCGGCCGGTGCAGCCCGACGGCCTACGCTGCACCCATGAAGTTCGGGGTGATGTTCGCCAACACCGGGCCCTTCGCCACGCCTGAGGGTGCGGCGGCCATCGCGCAAGCCGCGGAGCAGGCCGGGTTCGACTCGATCTGGACCGTCGAGCACGTCGTCGTACCGGTCGGCTACCAATCCGAGTACCCCTACGACAAGAGCGGCCGGATGCCCGGCGGTGAGCACACCGACATCCCGGACCCGCTCGTGTGGCTGGCGTACGTGGCCGCCCACACCACCACCTTGAAGCTCGGCACGGGGATCGTGATCGCCAACCAGCGCAACCCGCTCGTGCTGGCCAAGGAGGTGGCCACCCTCGACGTGCTCTCGGGTGGGCGGCTGCTGTTCGGCGTCGGGGTGGGCTGGCTGCGAGAGGAGTTCGACGCACTGGGCGTGCCCTTCGAGGGGCGCGGCAAGCGACTCGACGAGTGCATCGAGGTCATGCGGGCCCTGTGGAGCCAGGACGAAGCGAGCTTCGAGGGGGAGCTCACCTCGTTCCGCCGCGCCGTGTCTCGACCCAAGCCGGTCGCCGGGACGGTTCCGGTCATCGTCGGCGGCCACTCGAATGCCGCCGCTCGGCGTGCCGGCCGCCTCGGCGACGGCTTCTTCCCCGGCAAGGGCTCGAACGAACGCCTGCGGGAGCTGTTCGGCATCATGCGCGACGCGGCGCTGGAAGCCGGCCGTGATCCCGAGGCCATCGAGCTGACCACGGGCGGCGCGGCCGCGTTCGCCCCGGATCCGGTGGCGGCGCTGCGCGAGCTCGAGGAAGACCTGGGTGTGCACCGGGTGGTGATCCCGCCGCTGGCCTTCGACCCGGAGGAGGTGGGCCCCGCCCTGGCCAGGTTCGGCGACGACGTGATCGCCAAGGTGGCGTGAGCGCCAGCGGCGGGCACGAGCCGCTCTACGTCTCGGTCATCGGCGGCTCCGATGCCGACCAGCCCACCATGGCCGCCGCGCAGGAGGTGGGGCGGCTGCTCGCCGAGCACGGCGCGGTGGTGGTCACCGGGGGGCGCAGCGGGGTGGCGGAGGCCGCGTCGAAGGGTGCGGTGCTCGCCGGCGGGGTGGCCGTCGGCATCCTTCCCGGGCCGGACCGAGCCGAGGCCAACCCCTGGGTGTCCGTCGCGGTGTGCACCGGCATGGGCGAGACCCGCAACGCGCTCGTGGTCATGAACGGCGACGCGGTCATCGCCCTCGACGGGGGGTTCGGTACCCTGTCGGAGATCGGCCACGCGCTGGTCGCCGGCCGGACCGTCGTCGGGCTGGGGGCGTGGGAGCTGCGCCGTGGAGGGACGGCTGAAGGCTCGATCGTGCGGGCCGCGAGCCCGGCGGCAGCGGTGGAGGCCGCGCTGGGGGCGGCGTTCAGGAGACGTCGAGGCGGCTGAGCAGTTCCGCTCGCTGCTCCTCGAAGTCCTCGAAGGTCACCCGGCCGTCGTCGTAGGCGGTGTGCAGCGCGGCCAGCGCATCGAGCACCGCCTGCTGGTCACCGGCGACCGGGGTCGCCGGTGACACACCAGACTGCTCGGCGGAGGCCGCGCCGCTGCGGTCCTGGCGCCGCTCGCGCTTGGCGGCGGCCCGGGCCTTCTTGTTCTTGTCGCGTTCGCGCTTCTCGAAGCTGCTGCGACGGGTCGCCACCAGGGCGTCCAGACCCGGGTCAGACGACCCGGACGTTGCGGGCTTCCTCGCCCTTGCGGCCGGGGCCGACCTCGAACTCGACGGTCTGCCCCTGCTCGAGGGTCCGGTACCCCTGCCCCTCGATGTTCGAGTAGTGGACGAAGACGTCGTCGCCCTGCTCGCGGGAGATGAAGCCGTAGCCCTTCTCCGCGTTGAAGAACTTGACGGTGCCAGTGGCCATGATGCTGATCTGCTCCTTGCAAACGCCTGTATGAACTCGAGCAGATCGGTACTGACCTCCTCGCTGCGGGGCAGTCTAGGACCGAACGGGGCGGGTGCCGTGCACCGGAGGGAGAAACCTTCCCACCAGCCCGACCGCACCCGATCAGGCAGCGGCCTCTGCCGCTCCCGTGAGCGCTCGAAGCGACGCCAAGGCCCCCACGTACACCACGAAGGCCAGCACGAGCACCAGGTCGAACCCGAACATCATCCCCAGGATCGTGGTGAGCACCGCGCCGGCCACGGATGCGAAGCCGTTCACCGCCCAGCCCCACGCCACGTACTCACGCGGGTGGTCGGTCATGCCCGCCACTGCTCGTAGACCGAGGGGCATGAACATGCCGAGGCACAAGCCGAGCGGGGCGAGCAGTGCCAGCGCCACCAGCACCCGGCCGACCAACGGCCAACCCAGCAACGCGTCGGTGATCGCCGGCAGACCGACCAGGTAGAACGCGGTGAGCACGCCGAGGGCGACGAGCAGCGGCACGATCATCCGCTGCGCCCGACCCGCCACCCGCTCACTGAGCAAGGCCCCGACGCCGGTCGACAGCAGGATCGACGCCAGCGTGACCGTGAGCGAGTAGGTGGGGAAGCCGAGGAAGAGCACCAGCCGCTGGATGAGCGAGACCTCGAAGAACATGAACCCCATGCCGAGCGCGAGGAAGTACACGGCCGAGGTGGCCTTGCGAGGCAGGGTGGACCAGATCCGCCGCACGGTGACGAACGGCAGCAGGAGGAACACCGCCCCGAGCACCACCGCTATCGCGAGCAGCAGCAGCAGCACCCGCTCACCGACCGAGTCCTCCGTGTCGTAGGGGTTGATGGGATCGCCGAAGTGCTTCAACACCGTCGAGAACGGCGTGAAGTGCCAGAAGAACGGCCCGTTGTCGGTGATGGGGCGCATGTCGTACGGGTAGCTCGCGTACCAAGCCTCGAGCTCGGCGGGACTCGCGGTGGCCACGATCGTGGCCGTCTCGCCCTCGACGGGATGGCCCGGCGCGTACCGCAGCACCGCACCCGGCACCGCGTCCATGGACGCGAGGATGTCGGCGACCTCCTGGTCACTGAACGGCTCCCGCTTCACGAGGATGGTGGAGAGGGCGCCCGGGCCCTCCGTCGGCGAGGTGATGACGAGGAGGTGCCGGCCGGGATCGTCGACACCGCTGTTCTCGAGCGCTCGCCGGGCCGTGCTCACGTACCGGGTGGTGCGGTTCGGCTTGGCCTCGAAGTTGATCTCGCCGAACTGCGCCGCCACGACGCCATCCGGCGTGAGGTGCGCGAGCGACTCCTCGATGGTCTCGGTGGTGTACAGGTAGCTCTCGGACAGCACGAACGCGCCCGAGGAGGCGGCGTTGGTGGCGGCGTAGCTGTCGGGGGCCGGGTACCAGATGAGGTCGTAGTCACCCGAGGATCGCTTGAGGAAGGACCGACCGTCGCCGTTGACGTAGTTGACCTTCGGGTTCTCCGCCAGGTGGCCGCTGTAGTCCGCGAACTCGTCGGTGACCAGCGAGTAGGTGACGGGGTTGAGCTCGATGGCGTCGATCTGCTCGGCCCCGAAGTGCAGCGAGGCCAGGACCTCGTTGCCTCCGGCGGCCCCGATGATCATGACGTTGTCACGGGTGGTGCCACTGGTCGCGAAGGGGAACCGCCGGGGGTCGCGGTCGAAGCGACCGAGCGTGGACGGGTCGCCGTCCCAGCGGTGGACCGCCGAGCCGAGCATGCCGTCGTGCAGCAGGAGACGGGCGTCGGGGCTGACCTCGTAGGCGTCGACCCGGAAGATCGCGCCCCACCGGCTGAACAGGTCCGACTCGTAGTGGTGGGCCTTGGTGGAATCCGCACGCACCTTCGGCACCAGCGACGGCGCCAGCACACCGAGCGCGAACACCCCCGACAGCGTCATGCCGGCCATCCGCAGTGCCAGCCCCCGCCGCCACGCGAGGCGCAGCCCGGTGAGCGAGAGGATCAACCCGGCAAGCAGGATGGTGGTGACCGGCCCGATCCACAACAGCAGGAACACCACCGACGCGCAGGCCAGGCCCGCGCCGAGGAGGTCCGCGAAGTACAACCGACCGACGTCGCTCGCTCGGCGGCCGAAGAGGGTGGAGATCATCACCCCGATGGCCACGAACGAGGCGAACAGCGCGAGGCAGATCACGATCAGCAGTGCGAGGTTGCCGACGGAGGCGCGGGTGCCGTAGTCCCAGATGATGAGGCTGTCGATGGGAGTGCGGGCCACCACGACGAAGCCCACGAGCACGCTCAGCCCGGCGACCAGGAGCCCACCGGTCATCACGGTGTCGGTGGGGGTTCGCCGCAGGCGGCGAGAGATGGCGACGATGACCCCGCCGGTGCCGAGACCGAGCAGCGAGAGCCCGATCACGAGGAACGTGTAGTAGTAGTAGAGCTTGAACGAGACGATGCGGGTGTAGCTCACCTCGAGCAGCAGCGAGGCGAAGCACATGAGCAGGATCTCGGCGTAGTAGCGCCGGCCGCCCCGGCTCTCGTCGTCTTCGGGGAAGTCGTCCAGGTCGTCCTCGACATGCGTCGAGCGGTCCGGGGCGTCGATGGTCTCGGTCATGGGGGAGGGCGCAGCTCTCTGGTGTGGCCGTCCCCGGCGCGCAGGGCCCGGGGCAGGGAACCCACCGAGCCTAACCTCGGCCTCGTGCCCGCCTGGACCCGCCGAAGCCTCACCGCCGTGGTGCCCGGGGTGGGAGTCGAACCCACACGGTGGTAGCCACCTGGCGGGTTTAAGCCGCCTGCGTCTGCCGATTTCGCCACCCGGGCCCGATGGCCACCGTAGCCCCGGCGGGATCGGCGAGATCGGGGCAGCGCTCGACCGCTCCCCACAGCACGGTGCGGCACCGGTCGGCATCGGCACCCGACAACCTGTTGGCGACCACGACCCCCTCGATCATGTCAGCCAGGACGGCGAGCCACGGCCGACCCCTGACGCGCACCGACACCGTCGCCGCGCCGCCGGGCCGTCGGCACAACGAGCGCTCGACCCCCGGCAGCCGGGGAGGGCTGCGGAAACCCGGCACCATCAGACCATCGGCGCGGGCCGCGTGCCCGAGCACCCGGGCGGCAGCGGCGAACCGGAGGCTGGTGGCTTCCATCTCCACCATCTTGCCGATGCCCACTGACAGTCAGTACCCTCGACCGCCGGCGTGGTCTCCCCCAGCGATCCCGGCTCCACCGGGAGCTCCGACGAGCAGCCCACGAGGCTCCCCGCCGTCAGCCGGCTGCGCACCCTCGCCGCCCACCCTGCTGCCCCGTTCGTGGTCATCGCCGCCCTCTGGGCTGCGCTGCGCATCGCGGCGGCCTGGGGCGTGCAGCCCATGACCTTCCCCGACTCCGCCACCTACCGGGCCGCCGAGCCCCCTGAGCCGTACCCGGTGCTCAGCTTCACCGGTGGCGCTCCCCGGTCGTGGGTCGTGCCGGCGTTCTACGCGCTGTTCCCGAGCGACCAAGCCAGGGTGGCGGCCCAGGTGGTGGTGTCCATCGGGGCGTGGCTGGTGCTGGCCTGGGTACTGGCCGGCGCGATGCGATCCCCGATCGGCCGGTACGGGGCGTTCGGGGCCGTGCTCCTGCTGGGCAGCACCCCCCAGGTCGCGGGCTGGGACCAGGCCATCCTGTCGGAGTCCCTGACGCTGTCGATCGTGGCGGTGGCCGTCGCCGCGTGGATCCGGGTCGCCACCCGACCGGCGCTCGTGCCGGCGATCCTGGCCCTCGCCGCCAGCACGCTGTGGGTCATCAGCCGGCCGTTCCAGTACACCGTGGCCCTCGGGCTCGCTGCGGTCTGCGGGCTGTGGGCCCTGCGGCGCGACCACCGGCGACTCAAGCTCGGCCTGGTCGCAGGCCTGCTGGTGGTGGCAGGATGGTCGGCGCTCGTCTCGCCTCGGATCAACGACGCCTACCGGGCCCGCGACGGCTACGGCGTCTCGTACTTCCAGGAAGCGTTCGGCCAGAACTTCTACAAGCGCTACCTGGGTGACCCCGAGGCCGAGTCGTGGTTCGCCGAACGGGGCATGCCCGACTGGGAGGGCATGAGCGCCCCTAGCTCGTACACGGGCACCACGATCGACGACTACTGGGCATGGCAGGAGTTCTTCGCCGAGCTGCGCCAGCGGCCGGACTGGCTCGACTGGCTCGAGCACCGGGGGCAGGGCGAGATCATCCGCTACACCCTCACCCATCCGACGCGGGTGCTCGGGCAATACCTCGACCAAGCGCCGGTGATGCTGGCCTCGCCGTGGAACCCCGTCTACGGCGAGGAGCTCGACGTCCTGCCCGGACCCTTCGATCGGCTGTGGTTCCGGGGCTCCACCTCGTCGGTCCTGCGAACCGACGTCACCGCCTGGGTGCTGGCCACCGCCGTGCTGGCACTGGTCGCCCTCGCCCGCCGGGCCCGCCCCTCCTGGCCGCTGGTGGCCACCGGGGCGGTCATCGTGGTCGCCAGCGGCGCGTTCCTGTTCCAGGTGTGGTTGGCCTCGGCCTACGAGATCGCCCGCCATGCGGTGCCGGCCACGCACCTGCTGCGGATCGGCCTGCTGGTCATCGCCGCCGCCCTGCTCGACGCGCTCCTGGTGCGCGACCGGGGTCCAGGCCAGGCCTCGAGCGTCGAGGATCGGCGATCATCCCGCCGGGATCTACCATCGGTGGCGCCGGGCGGCAGGATGGAGCCTTCACCATGACCAAGAAGATCGGCATCCTCGTCGTCGCGTACAACGCGGCGTCCACCCTCCACGAAGTCCTCGATCGGATCCCGGCGGACTTCGCCCGAAGGGTCGAGCACGTGCTGGTCTGCGACGACGCCAGCCAGGACGCCACCTACCTCGTCGGGCTCGGCTACCAGACCCTCACCGACCTCCCGCTGACCGTGATCCGCCATGCTCGCAACCTGGGCTACGGCGGCAACCAGAAGGCCGGCTACCGCTGGGCCATCGACCACGGGCTCGACATCGTGGTGCTGCTCCATGGCGACGGCCAGTACGCGCCGGAGATGCTCCCCGAGATGGTGGCGCCTCTGGAGGCGGACGAGTGCGACGCCGTTTTCGGCTCTCGCATGATGGTCAAAGGCGCCGCCAGGCGGGGTGGTATGCCGCTCTACAAATACGTGGGCAACCGGATCCTCACCAGGGTCGAGAACGCCCTCGTGGGCACGGAGCTCAGCGAATGGCACAGCGGCTACCGGGCCTACAGCGTGGGCGCGCTGCGGGACATCCCCTTCGAGCGGAACTCGGACGGCTTCGACTTCGACACCGAGATCATCATCCAGCTCCACGAGGCCGGGAAGTCGATCCGAGAGATCCCGATCCCCACCTACTACGGCGACGAGATCTGCCACGTCAACGGCCTCGGTTACGCCCGGGATGTCACGGTCGACGCGCTGCGCTACCGGCTACACCGCATGGGGTTCGGCACCGGCGAGTCGGCGTTCGCGCACACCGACTACGAGATGAAGCCGGGTCCCGGCTCCTCGCACGATCGGATCCTGTCCTGGATGGCGAACCGGCCACCCGCCAGGGTGCTGGACCTCGGCTGCGCCGCCGGCCACCTGGCGGAGGCGCTGCGCCTGGCGGGCCACCAGGTGATCGGCGTGGACGTCGAGAAGTGCGAGGGCGTCGGTGAGCGCCTCGACGAGTTCCACCAGGCCGACCTGGCCGGGGGCATCCCTCCCGAGGTGGGTGACGGCTTCGACGTGGTCATCGCCGCCGACGTCCTCGAGCACCTGCCGGAGCCCAAGCGCCTCCTCACCCAGATCCGGGACCTGCTCAGCCCTCGTGGGGTGCTCATCGCCAGCGTGCCCAACTTCGGGCACTGGTACCCGCGCCTGCGCGTGCTGTCGGGGCGATTCGACTACGACCGCCGCGGCATCCTCGACCGCGGCCACCTGCGGTTCTTCACCCGGGCGAGCTTCGAACGGCTCGTAACGGGATGCGGCTACCGGATCCGGCGCCGTACCGCCACCGGCATCCCTTTCGAGGTCACCGCGCGGGGCAGCTCGGACGGCCGGACGTCCGGCGCGGGGGGCGGTGCGCTCCCGACGCTGGACCGGGCCGCGGTGGCGTTGTGGCCGACGCTGTTCGGCTACCAGTTCGTCTACGAGCTGGAACCAGCCTGACCGGTGGCGGCGGGTGTCCCCGCTCCTGCGTACGCTCGAACGCGTGGCGGCCGACGACCCCGACCTGAACCCCGCCCAGCGGGAGGTGTTGGCCCTGCTGGGCGCGACGCGGGCCGAGCGGCCGGTGTTCGAGTCGTCGCTGGCAGCCGAGCTACTGCAGGCCCTCGTCGACGAGCTGGCCCCGGTCGCCGCCCTGGTGCCCGACGGTGACCCGCTGTTCGTCTCCAAGCACCACCTCACCCAGATCCACGCCTGTGAGGCGCATGCCCTGGCAGAGCGTGCCGAGCCGTTCGCCTGGTCGGTGCCCCGGGCCCGGGGCAAGGTGGCTCACAAGGCGATCGAACTCCTGCTCAACTGGCAGGGCAAGCCGAACCCGGCCGACCTGGTCGACGAGGCGATCGCCCGCCTCACCGAAGGGGTCGACGGGCTGGCCGGCTGGCTCCAGACCCGACCCGAAGCCGATGTCGCCGAGTTGCGGAGCGAGGCCTCCCAGCGGGTCACGACGTTCATGGAGTGCTTCCCGCCGCTCAAGTCTGACTGGTGCCCGGTCCTCGAGCCCCGATGGCGTGTGGAACTCGCCGATGGGCGGATCGTGCTCTCCGGGCAGGTCGACCTCACCCTCGGCCGACCTCGCGGCTCGCAGGCGAGCAAGGTGCTGGTCGATTTCAAGACCGGGGGCGCCCACCCCAGCCACGTCGACGACCTGCGCTTCTACGCCCTGCTCGACACGATCCGGCTCGGCGTCCCCCCTCGGCTGCTCGCCTCCTACTACCTCGACAGCGGTCGAGCGCACGTCGAGCCGGTCTCCACGGACGTGCTGCACGCAGCCGTCCGACGCACCGCTGACGGGGTACGGCGACTCGTGGAGCTTCTCCACGGGCACGCGGTAGCGAACCGCCAGCCCGGGTCACGGTGCCGGTGGTGCGCCGCGCTCGAGGAGTGTGCCGAAGGCCGGGCCCACCTCGACGAGGACCGCGGCTGATCAGGAATCCCGCCCCGCCTGCGGGGAGGCAGCAGCTTCGTCATCCATCCGCGCCACCCACCCGGTACCGGCGCGCAACCAGCCGCAGATCAGCAGGAACGCGATCCCGGCCGCCGCCACGGTGAGGCGCGGGCCGACCAGGTGGGCCAACGACCCCTGCACGAGTGCACCGACCGGCAACGAGGCAGTGAGCAACATGATGTAGAGGGCGAGCACCTTGCCCCGCATGTCCTCGTCCACCTGAACCTGGATGGTGGTGTTGAGGGTCGAGGCCAGCGCGAGATAGCCGCCGCCGGCCACGAGTAGCGCGAGCAACCCGAGCAGGTACACCGGAGCCAGCGCGAACGCAGTGATGGCGGTGCCGTAGACCACCACGGCGGCAGTCACCAGCACCGACCGGGCGATCCCCGAACCTGGCCCCGCGACGAGCGGTGCAGCCAGCACCGACCCCACCCCGAGCGAGGCGGCGAGCAGGCCGTAGGCGACACCGCCCACCCCGAAGACGTCGTCGGCGAACACGACGAGGAGCTGGAAGACGGGGCTGCCCAGCGCGCCGAGCGCGCTCACGATGACCAGGCAGGCCAGGATGCCCGGGCAGCCGCGGACGTACCGCAGGGTCCGGGCGAACTCGCGCCGCACACCGGCACCGCCGACCCGTTCGCGCCCGGGGCGGGGCACGTCGATGGCCAGGAGCGCCCCGATCACCGCCAGGAACGACGCCGCATTGGCGAGGAACGCCCATCCGGGTCCTGCGGTGCCCAGCACCAGGCCACCCAGCGCCGGGCCGAACGCCCGGGCGGCGTTGAACTGGGTGGAGTTGAGGGTCACCGCGTTGAGCAGCGCCTCCCTGGGGACCAGCTCGCTGACGAACGCCTGCCACGAGGGGATGTTGATGCCGCCGATCAGCCCGTTCAGCGCCACCAGCCCGACGATCACCCACACCTGGCGCACCCCCGCCGCCCACACGGCCGCCAGCACCGCTGCGGCCGCGGCCTGGGCGCTCTGGGTGACGAGCAGGACGCTGCGTCGATGGAAGCGATCGGCGATGGAGCCGCCGATCGGTCCCACCACCACGACGGGTAGGAACTGCACGAACCCCGCGAACCCCACCCAGAACGCCGATCCGGTGAGGTGGAACACCACGTACGGGACAGTGACGTTCTGGATCCAGCTCCCCGAGTTCGACAGGAGGGCTCCCACCCAGAACAGCGTGTAGTTGCGGTACCGGAACGCGGCGAGCGCCTCGCGCAGCCCCGGACGGGTCGGAGGGCCCGGCACCTGGTGAGCGTACCGCCGGGACTCCCCTACGATGAGGGGGTGGCGCCCGGCGAACCGATGAACGACGAACAGCGCATCGCCGCGGCCGAGCAGCGCCTGGAGGCCACCTTGGCGGAGACGCTCGAGACCTTGCAGGAGACGGCCGAGCTCGCCGGGGACGTGGGGAGAGTCGACCCGTCGAGCGGCAGCACGCTGGTCCCGGTCCCTGCGGCCGACCACGCCCGGGAGCGCCTCGAGGACCCCCGGCGCAGCGACGTCGACGAATGGGGCCGCTCCGAGCACATGCGGGAGCTGGCACGCAAGCTCTACGAGCCCGTCTACTCGAAGTGGTTCCGAGCAGAGTGGGAAGGCCTCGAGCACATCCCGACCGAGGGCGGCGCACTGCTCGTCGCCAACCACGCGGCGGCGATCCCGAGCGATGCGCCCGTGATCATGCACGGCATCGAGACCGAACTGGGCCGTCCCGTCTACGGCCTCGCCGACCACCTGTTCAAGAGCCTTCCAGTGATCGGGGTGTACTGGTCGCGGCTAGGTGGCGTGGTGGCCCATCCCGACAACGCCTACCGGCTCCTGCGGGAACAGCAGCAACTCGTTCTGGTCTTCCCCGAGGGCAGCAAAGGCCCGGCGAAGCACTACAGCCAGCGCTACCGCCTGCGGCGTTTCGGGCGCGGCGGCTTCGTCGAGATCGCGATGCGAGCCGGCGTTCCGGTGGTGCCGATCGCGGTGGTCGGAGCCGAGGAGTCGATGCCGATCGTCTGGAAGTCCGCCACGCTGGCCAAGGCGCTCGGCATCCCCTACTTCCCGATCACCGCCAACCAACTGCTCCTCGGGCCGCTGCTCGGTACCGTCGGCTACTTCCCCGCCAAGTTCCGGCTCCGGGTCCTACCGCCGGTGCACTTCGACGTTCCCCCCGACCAGGACCGCTACTCCCGCAGCCGGGTGATGGAGGAGAGCGAGCAGATCCGCGAGCTCATCCAGGCCGCGCTCTACGACATGCTCCGCAAGCGCCGATCGGTGTGGTTCGGATGAGCGGGCGGCGGGTGCTCATCACCGGGCTGGCCACCTTCTGGGGTGGGTTGGTCGCCAAACACCTGGAGGGCGACCCCTCCGTCGACGTGCTGATCGGACTCGACACCCGAGAGCCCTCGGTCGAACTCGAGCGCACCGAGTACGTGCGCACCGACGAGAACTACTCGATCCTGGCCCGCATCGTGCGAGCCGCCCGGATCGACACCATCGTGCACACCTTCCTCGTCGTGGACTCCACGCAGATGAGCCGGCGCACGATGCACGAGATCAACGTCATCGGCACGATGAACCTGTTCGCCGCCGCGTCGACCCCGGGGAGCACCGTGCGGGACGTGGTCGTGAAGTCCTCCGGCTGGGTGTACGGCACGGCCATCGAGGATCCCGTCTGGTTCACGGAGGAGACACCCCGCAGCCACCCGCCGCGCACCGCGATCGAGCAGAGTCTCGAGGCCGTCGAGGGCTACGTGAGGGACTTCGCCGAGGACAACCCACACGTCAACGTGACCCTCCTGCGGTTCTCGAACGTCCTCGGTCCCGACATCGAGACCCCGATCACCCGAGCCCTCGAGCTGCCGGTGGTTCCCTCGGTGTTCGGCTTCGACCCCCGCATCCAGTTCGTGCACGAGGACGACGTGATCCGCTCGATCCTGTTCGTGCTCGAGCGCCGCCTGCCCGGCATCTACAACGTCGCCGGTGACGGGCTGATCCCTTGGAGCGAGGTGGCCGCGATCTGCGGCAAGCGCACCTGCCCCCTCCCCCCCGTCGGCACCGAGCTGGCCACTTGGCCGCTGAGGCGCATCGGGGTGCCGCTGCCCGAGGAGCTGCTCGACCTGCTGCGCTACGGCCGAGGCATGGACAACCGGCGCCTCAAGCGGGCCGGCTTCGAGTACCTGTACACCTCGGCCGGAGCCGTGGAGGCCTTCGTGGAGGCGCTGCGGTTGCGCCAGACCGTCGGGGGCACCGAGCCCGCCTACCGCTACGAGCGCGACGTCGAGCAGTTCTTCCGCCACTCGCCGGCCATCGTGCGCGACACCGGAGTGGGCTGAGCGATGCCGGTGGTTCACCTACGTGTCGACGATGGCGTGGCGGTGGTCACCCTCGACGACCCCGAGCGGCGGAACGCGCTGTCGACCACGCTCGTCGGAGAGCTGGTGGCGACCCTCGACGCGCTGGACGCCTCCGAGGAGGTCGGGGCGGTGGTGGTGACCGGTGCGCCACCGGCGTTCTGTGCCGGCGCCGACCTGTCCGAGCTCGGGAGCTCTCGCGAGAGCGGCCTGCGGGGAATCTACGAGGGGTTCCTCCGGGTGGCCCGCATGACGGTGCCGACCATCGCCGCGGTGAACGGTCCCGCCGTCGGCGCAGGGATGAACCTGGCTCTGGCCTGCGACGTGCGCATCGCCGCCCGGTCGGCGCGCTTCGACACCCGGTTTTTGCAGCTCGGGGTCCATCCCGGCGGCGGGCACACCTGGATGCTCCGCCGCTTGGTTGGTGAGCAGGTCGCGACGGCGATGGTGCTGTGCGGCGAGGTCCTCGACGGCGACGGGGCGGCGCGACGCGGTCTTGCGTGGCGCTGCGTCGACGATGGCGAGCTCCTCGACGAAGCCGAGGCGCTGGCCGGCCGGGCTGCCGCCGTACCACGGGAGCTCGCCCGGCGCACCAAGCAGACCCTGCGCGACGTGGCAGGCATCGCCGACCACGACACGGCCGTCGAGCGTGAACTCGGCCCGCAGCTGTGGTCGATGGACCAGCCCGAGTTCGCCACCCGGCTCGCCGAGCTGACGCTGCGGATCAGTCGACCCACGCGCTGAGCAGCTCTTCGCGCCGCTCCGCCCACTCCTCGGCCGTCATGGCGTAGCGGACGTGGTCCTCCCACACCCCGTTGATCTCGAGGTAGCGCAGCGCGGTGCCCTCCTCTCGGATCGCCAGCTTCTCCACCACCCGCCGGCTGGCGGCGTTGCGAGGGATGATGGCGATCTGCACCCGGTGCAGGTGCAGCTCCTCGAACACGAAGCGCAGCAGCACCACCAGCGCCTCGGGCACGTAGCCGTTGCCGGCCCGCTTCTCGTCGATCCAGTAACCGATGTACGCGCTCTGGAACGGGCCCCGCTGCACCGACGAGAGGTTGATCTCCCCCGCCAGCTCGCCATCGACGAAGATCCCGAAGCCGTAGCCGGTGCCGAGCTGGCGCTCGCGCTGGCGAGCGCTGCAGCGCACGGCGAACGCCTCCCGATCCTCGACCACGTCGGGTTGGCCGGGCACCCGCGCCGGCTCCCACTTGGTGAGCCAGTCGACGTTGCGCCGCCGGACCTCCTGCCAGGAGGGGAAATCCGCGACGGTCAACGGCCGCAACAGGACCCTGCGCCCGAACAGCGTGGTCATCGGCCCAGCAGCTCCTCGAGTGCCCCGAGCAGGAGGGTGACGTTGCGCATGCTGGCGGTGTGGCCCATGCAACCGATCCGCCACACCTTCCCGGCGAACGGGCCGAGGCCACCACCGATCTCGATCCCGTAACGTTCCAGCAGGAGTCGCCGGGCCGCGGGCTCGTCGATGCCGGCCGGGAGCCGGTCGAGGGGCACCCACACGGCGGTGAGCTGGGGTAGGCGGTGGCCCTCCTGCGCGAAGAGCTCCAGCCCGAGCGCCTCCAGGCCCTCCTGCAACGCCTGGCCGCAGCTGCGGTGACGTGCCCAAGCCGCGTCCAGACCCTCATCGAGGAGCGCGCCGAGCGCAGCGTGCAGCGCGAAGACCATCGAGATGGGTGCCGTGTGGTGGTAGGCGCGAGCACCCTCGCCGCTGACGTAGCGGGCGATCATGTTCAGGTCCAGGTACCACGACCGCGGCCGGGCCAACAGCTGCTCGACCGCCCGGGGGGCGGCAGTGAACGGCGCCAACCCCGGCGGCGCGCCGAGGCACTTCTGGGTTCCGCTGTAGGCGATGTCCACCTGCCAGCCGTCGATCTCCACGGGGATCCCCCCGAGGGAGGTCACACAATCCACGACGAGGAGGGCATCCCCCTTCGCCGCACCCACGCAAGCCACGTCGTTGCGGACCCCGGTGGAGGTCTCGGCGTGCACCAGCGCGATCACCTTCGGTGACGGGTGGGCGTCCAGCAGCGCCTGGGGGTCGAGCGGCCGACCCCACGGCGCCTCGACCCGGACCACCTCCGCCCCGCAGCGCGCCGCCACGTCGCACATCCGCTCCCCGAACACCCCGTTCACCCCCACGACCACCACGTCGCCGGGTTCCACGACGTTGACGAATGCTGCTTCCATACCCGCGGACCCCGTCGCGCTGATCGGGAAGGTGAGCGGGTTCACGGTGCGGAACACCTGCCGGAGGCGGGCACCGGTCTCGTCCAGCAGCTCCAGGAACTCCGGGTCGAGGTGACCGAGCATCGGGCGTGCGAAGGCCTCGGCGACCTCCGGGTACGGGTTGCACGGGCCGGGCCCCATGAGGATGCGGTCGGAGCGCGCCATCGCGGGCGAGCCTAGCCAGCGATGCTCATGGCCAAGCCGTCGAGAATGTCGGCCTCCGAGACCAGACACTCGGTGAAGCCGAGCCGGCGCATGATCGCCACCAGCACGCACATGCCGCCCACGATCACGTCGGCTCGAGCGGGCTCCAAGCCGGGGTTGTGGACCCGATCCGCGAGCGGCTCGGTGGCCAGCGTGCGGAACACGTCCTCGGCGGCGTCCTTGGTGAGCACGAAGTGGTGGATCCGGTCGCGGTCATAGGTGGCCAGGCCGAGCTCGACCGCCGCGGCAGTGGTGACCGTGCCGGCCAGGCCCACGAGGGTGGCCGCGCCGGCCGCGCCGGGGATGGACCGCAGCACGTCGTCGAGGTGGATGTCGGCCACCGAGATGGCCGCCAGGAGCTCCTCGGGCAGTGGTGGGTCGTGGTGCAGGTAGGTCTCGGTCATCCGCACGCAACCCATGTCGACCGAGATGGTGGCCTCGCAGGCGGTGGTTCCGTAGGCGAACTCGGTCGAGCCGCCTCCGATGTCGACGACCAGGAACGGGCCCCGCCCCGGGTCGAGCTCGCTGGTCGCACCGAGGAACGAGAGCCGACCCTCCTCCTCGCCGGAGAGCAGCTCGGGCCGGACCCCGACGAGCTCGGACACCGCGTCGAAGAAGTCGTCGCGGTTCACCGCGTCGCGGGCCGCAGAGGTGGCCGCGACCCGCAACCGCTCGACCCCGTGGCGGTCGATGACGGAGCGATACTCGCGCAGCACCTCCAGCGTCCGCTCGATCGCCGCGCCCTCGAGCCGTCCGTTGCGGTCGACGCCCTCCCCGAGCCGGGTGATGCGCATCAGGCGCTCGAGCGCCCGCCCATCCGGGCCGCGCACCAGGAGTCGCACGGAGTTGGTGCCGCAGTCGATGGCGGCCACCGGCGCGCTCATCAGGCGTCGCCTCCCGCGTCTCCTCCGACCACGCTCTCGGGGCGTTCCAGATGGGCGGCGACCCATCGGCCGACCGGGTCGTCCCCGCCGGCCAGGTGCCAGGCGTAGTGCGCATGGAGGCACTTGACCCCCTGGCGGGTGCCACCTACCCCACCTGAGGGTCGGGGCCCGAGGTGATCGGCGGGGATCGCCGCGTCCCGTTCCGCTGCGTAGCGGGCGTGCGCCGCGGCCAGCTCGCCGGGGTGGACCTCCGCCTCGGCCTGCCGCACCCCACCGGCAGACTCGAGCTCCCCCACCCGGCGGCGGAGCTCAGGGCTCACCAGCCAGTACCGGGTGGGCATGGGGGTGCCGTCGTCGAGGAACGGGGCGTTGCGGATGACCACCGGAGTGCCCTGCCGGTCTCGCACCACCACCTCGTACTCGCCCTGCGGAGGGCGGCCGAGCAGCCCCGTCACCTGTTCATCGTCGGCATGGGTCACCTTCCTGATTCTCGCTCACTTCGCGACCTCCGGTGCACGAGCCCGGGTTCACGACTCGCCGCCGCAGCTCGCCCGTGACGAGGTCGGCTCCGAGCTTCAGCGCTGATCCACCTACCTGGGAGGTCTGTTGTGTCTCGGAAGATCCCCCGCCTCGCGGCCAGCGCTGCGCTGGCCTTGGCGGCGATGAGTGCCACCGTGCTACCGGCCAGCGCCAACGAGGTGCTCGACACCTGCTACGGCGCCTACGGCGCACCTGCCCTCGGACTGCGCTGGATGGATTGCGACGGCTGATGTCGGTCGAAATCGATGATGTGACACCGGAGCCGGGCCAGACCATCATCCCGAGCCGTCACCGCCACCCCGACCTTCACGGGCTGGCATCGACCGCGTCCTGGCGATCTGCTCCGCTGGGGCTCACCCACGAGCGACCACTGCTCAGCCGACCCGGTGGCGCCGGCGTGACCGGCGGATGACCGCTCCCAGGGCCAGGACCGCGGCCACGACCCCGAGCAGGGGCAGCATCCGCTTGAGCAGCGATGGACCGGCCACACCGAGCAAGTCGATCGGCTCGGGCTCCGGCCGATCCAGCTGGAGCCGGCCGTTGCTCTCCTCCTCTGCCGACACGTGCGGCTCAGCCGGCTCGGCGGCTTGGGGCCTCGTGGGCTCCGATGCCGGTTCGGTCGGCGTCTGCTCGGGCGGCACGACATCGGAAGCACCTCCGAGCACGGTGCTCTCGAGGTTCTCCACGAACTGCGCGAGCAGCTTCTCGCTCACCTCGGCCAGCGCTCCCCGACCGAACTGGGCCACCTTGCCGGTGATGGTGAGATCGGTGCGGATCTCGACCCGGGTTCGCTCGCCGTCCGGCACGAGTTGCGCGGTGATCGTGGCGCTGGCGTTGCCCTGACCCCTGGTGTCGCGACCCGCGGCTCGCAGCACCGCCCGCCAGGAGGAGTCATCACGCTCGGCGAAGCTGGCCGTGCCCTGGTACTGGGCGGTGATGGGACCGACCTTCACCTTCACCACCCCTCGGTAGTCCTCCCCCTCGACGCCCTCCAGCTTGGCGCCTGGTAGGCAGGGGGCGATCCGCTCGAGGTCGGTGAGCACCGACCAGGCCTGCTCGACGGGTGCGCTCACTTCGAACTCGTTCGTCAGCTCCACCGGCTTAGGTCCTCCAAGGTGTCGACATCGCTCGGGTCCCCGACGCACGCTACCTCCGTCACCAGCTCGGGCCTGGCCCGCATCAGGACCCGGGCCCCCTCGTCACCGCTGACCGGGAGAAGATCCCAGATCTCGCGGGCGAGGCGGACCGGATGCCCACGACGGCCGCCGTAAGTCGCCACCGCGATCGGGCGGTCGGTGCACCTGGCCACCGCCCGCCACGCGGTGAGCGGGACCCGGGGTTGGTCACCGAGGCCGACCACGATGGCGGCAACGTCCCATCCCCGCACGGCCTCCAGCGCAGACCCGAGTGACGTAGCCATGCCGTCCTTCCACCGCTCGTTGCGCACCCGGGTGACCCCGGCTGGGAGCACGCCGCCCAGATCGATCGGACCCTCCACGACCATCACCTCCCCGATCCCGGCGCGCAGCGCGGCGTCGATCGCCCAGGTGACCAGCGGCCGCCCCTGGAACGGCGCCAGCAACTTGGAGTCCGACCCGGCGAACCGACTCCCGCCGCCGGCCGCCAAGACCACCGCCACCACCGTCCCGGATGCAGGTGCGGTCATGGTCCACGAGGGTAGGTAGCGTGGGCTCGGTGAGCGACTTCCCCTTCGAACGACCGTTGGTCGATGTCACCCTGCTGCTCGCCGACGCGGCGCAAGTCGCCGACGGCAAGCTCTACGTGCTCGGTGGAGGCGTACAGGTGATCGGGCCACAACCCCAGCCGCTCGCGGTCGCGTTGCTCATAAAGGTGCCGTGGGATCGCGCGAACATCACCCATGACTGGAAGCTCGAGCTACTCGACGAAGATGGGATGCCCGTCATGCACAACGAGACGCCGTTCCTCATCGGAGGGCAGTTCGAGGCTGGCCGGCCGCCGGGCTGGCCGGCGGGCACACCGCTGCCGGTGCCACTGGGAATCAACTTCCACGCGCTGCCCGTCCAGCCCGGACGCCGCTACACGTGGCGCCTGGCCATCGACGGCACCAGCGAGCCGACCTGGCAGGCGAGCTTCGGGGTGAAAGCATGAGCGGGACGGTCTCGGTGCAGATCCAGGTCAACGGGGTGCCGCACGCCGACCAGGTCGAGCCCCGGCTGCTGCTGGTCCACTACCTGCGCGACGTGGTGGGACTCACCGGCACCAACGTGGGATGCGACACATCATCGTGCGGCGCGTGCACGGTGCTGCTGGACGGGGAGTCGGTGAAGTCCTGCACGCTGCTGGCCGTCCAAGCCGACGGGTGCTCGGTCACCACCATCGAGGGCCTCGCCTGCGGCGAGGAACTGCACCCCGTCCAGCAGGCATTCCAGGAGGAACACGGCCTGCAGTGCGGGTTCTGCACTCCTGGCATGGTCCTGGCCGCGGTGTCGCTGCTGTGCGAGACGCCCGAGCCCACCGAGGAGGATGTGCGCCGCGGACTGGAGGGAAACCTCTGCCGCTGCACCGGCTACCACAACATCGTGCGGGCGGTGTTGCGCGCCGCGAAGGAGCAGCCGTGATCCCCTCGGCGTTCGACTACGAGCGGGTCGACACGGTCGACGGCGCGCTGGCCTCGCTCGCGGAGCACGGCGACGAGGCCAAGCTGCTCGCCGGCGGGCATTCGCTGATCCCGCTCATGAAGATGCGCCTGGCCGCGCCCGCGGTGCTGGTCGACGTCGGTCGGGTGCAGGAGCTGTCGTTCATCCGCGACACGGGCGACCACCTGGCCATCGGTGCCCTCACCCGGCATCGGGACCTCGAGGTCTCGCCGGTCCTGGCCGAGCACGCCCCGCTGCTGGCCCACGCCGCCAGCCACGTCGGCGACCCCCAGGTGCGCCACCGAGGCACGATCGGTGGGTCACTCGCCCACGCGGACCCCGCCTCCGATCTCCCTGCGGCGGTGCTGGCAATGGGGGGGACGCTCGTGGCCCAGGGGCCCGGCGGGGAGCGGCTCATCCCCGCCACCGGGTTCTTCCGAGGCTTCCTGGAGTCGGTGCTGGAACCGACCGAGATGCTCGTCGAGATCCGGATCCCCAAGCTGACCGGCGCGGGGTGGTCGTTCCAGAAGTTCACTCGGCGGGCCCAGGACTGGGCCATCGTGGGGGTGGCGGCCGTGCACTCCGCGACCCACACCGGGGTCGGCCTGGTCAACATGGGCACCACACCGCTGCTCGCCACCGCGGTCGTCGAGGCGCTGGAGGGCGGGGCGAGCCCGGAAGACGCGGCGACACTGGCCGCGGTGGGTACCGAGCCCCCGACCGACGACAACGGCACTGCCGCCTACCGGGAACACCTGGCTCGGGTGCTCGTGCGGCGCGCCCTGCAGGAGGCTGTGCCACTCACCGTCGCCGACGACTGATCGCGCCCCTCTCTCCAGCGGTTCTGTTCATCGGGGCGCGGCTCGTGGCCGCGCCCCGATGAACAGTTCGGCGCCTGGTGAGCTAGTCGGCTAGTCAGCTGGTGAGCTGGTCAGGCGGTTCGACTGCTCCGGGCGAACGCGGCGAGTGCGAGCACCATGGCCACCACGCCGAGCCCGACCGCCACCCACGAGGTGGCATCACTGGACGAGGAACCGTTCTCATGGGACGCCTCGGCCGACTCGTCCGTGGCCGTCTCACCGGAGGAGCTGGCGCCCGAGCCGTGCTCGTCGCCGGTGCTCGGGGTGAGTGTGAGGACAGGGGCTGGATGCTCCGGCTCCTCTCCGTTCGCGGTCGGCGGCTCGATCCAGGCCACCTCTTCACCTGTGTCGTAGCGCTGGAGCGCCGGGAACACCAGCTGGGTGACGCCAGTGGGAAGCGGTCCCGCGGAGATCTCGAACTCCTGGAACTGGCCCGGTTCGATCCGCCCACCGGTCCAGGTGATGCGGTCGACCACCTCGGCCACCTCTTCCCCGTGACTCATCAGCGGTGTGTCGAGGCGCCGGTTCACGACCTCCGCCGTCCAGCCCGGAACCGGCTTGACGCTGACGTACTGGATTGGGTGGTCCTGGGGGAGCTGCACCGCCACCGACACCGTCGCTGCGTTCGGCCGCTCGTTGGGCACCCGGAACGTGAGCTTGGTGAAGCTTCCCTGTGCCGCCTCCTTGGGGTTCACGGTGACGTGCGCGACGGCGACACCGGCCGCGAGTCCGATCAGGGTCGCGCTGAGTACGAAGCCCATCAGGGCGCGCGAAGTCCTACGCATGATCATCGATCCTTTCGTCGAAGAGCTGACGTGGTCAGGAACACACTCGAGCGAGCCGACCGAGTGGTGGCCCACGCCGGGAGATCGGAGTCAGCTCGATCGCGTGTACCAACGGACGAGGAGCTCTTGTCACCGGTGACCCGACCAAGGCCCACGCCCGTCGGCCCCGAGAGGCCAGCAGCTCCCCGACCCTCACCAGGAGGTGCAACACCACGACCAGCGCGGCGGCCACCACGAACTGGGTGAGCACTCCTACCCACAGCGCCGGCTCGGTGAGGATGTGCGTCACACTCCACCCGAGCGCCAAGTGCTCGACCAGCTCGACCGAGACGAAGACCCCGACGAGCTGGGAGGCCGTCGGCCCATAGCGAGGAGCAACCGCGCGCCCGCGCATCCCGGACCACAGAGCGAGGAACATCGATGCGACCAGGAGCGGGATCGCGAGCCGACCGAGCGACGCAAGGTACTCGTGACCGGCCTCCACGGGCTGCTTGGCCGACGAGTCATCGTGGGCGACCGCGAAACCGGCCAGGTGGCCGAGGACGAAGCTGAACGGCACGGCGATAGGGATCAGCAGCCGAGCCGGACGCATCGGGACACGCTAGCCAGCTCCGCGTTCCGCGGCCCACCAGACCGAACTGTTCACCCACGCGGGGTCGCGGGCCGCGAATCCATGAACAGTTCGAGGAGACGAGGGGGCTGTTCAGCGGTGGATGGGGCCTTCGCCGTCGCGCAGTGACGGGACCGCCGCGCCGGTGCGGGCGGCGATGATCTCGGCACAGATCGCCACCGCCGTCTCCTCCGGTGTGCGGGCCCCGAGATCCAGCCCGATGGGGGCCATCAGCCGGCTGAGCTGCTCAGCACGCACCCCGGCCGCTCGCAGCCGTTCCACCCGCTCGGCGTGCGTGCGCCGGCTGCCCATCGCGCCGAGGTAGCCCACCTCCGTTCCCAGGGCGGCCACGATGGCGGGCACGTCGAACTTGTGGTCGTGGGTCAGCACGCAGATCGCGTCGCGGGGGCCGAGCTCAGCACCGAGGCGGTCGAGCAGCCGGTCCGGCCAGTCGACCACCACGTCGTCCGCCTGGGGGAACCTCTCTCGGGTGGCGAACACCTCCCGGGGATCGCACACCGTCACGTGGTAACCGAGCAGCTTCGCCTGCGCGACCAGCGCGGCGGTGAAGTCCACCGCGCCGATGACGACCATGCGCGGCCGTGGCGTGTGCGCGTCGATGAACACCGTGATCGCGGATTCCCGGGCCTCGCCGTGCTCGCCGTAGTGGCGAACCACCGAGCGCCCGGCTGCCAGCTCACCACGGGCGTCACGGGCCACCACCCGGTCGAGATCCGGATCGCCGAGCGATCCGTGGACGGCGTCAGGGGTGACCACGATCGACGACCCGCGACCACGACCGTCCACGACCGTCACCATCGCGACCGCCCCGCCCTGGTCGAGCGCGCCGGCCAGGCGACCGACGAGCGACCAGTCGACCACTTCGATGAACACACGGATCGTGCCACCACAGGTCAGGCCCACCGCGAACACCTCGTCGTCGCTGTAGCCGAACGACACCAGCCTCGGCTGCCCATCCTCCAGGACCCGCCGGGCCTCCTCGACCGCCGCCGCTTCCACGCAGCCGCCGCTCACGGCGCCGGCCACGTCCCCTCGCTCGCTGACCGCCATCGCCGCGCCCGGCAGCCGCGGCCCCGAACCGTCCACCTCCACCACCCGGACCAGGGCGACCCGCAAGCCCTGGGCCCGCCAGCGGGCCAGTTCGCCGGTGAGGCCCCTCACCGGCACGTCCCTCCGATCACGCGGTCTCCCACAGGAGCACTTCCGCGCCGTCCGGCCCTGCGGTGAAGGTGCGGCTCCCGGCTGCGGTGAGCCGGACGGCGTCACCCTGCGCCAGCGGTCCCGCTCCCTCGAACTCACCGCCCCCCACGGCCACGAAGACGTGCACATGCGGCGCGTCGGCGACGACCACGGTTGTGCCGGCCACCAACCGACCGGCGAACAGCGTGGCATCACGCTGGTTGATGGTCACCGCGCCATGCCCCGGTCGACCCGACGCCACCGCCACCAGCCCTCCCCGCTCGAGGTCGGCCTCGACATCGACCTGCTCGTAGGAGGGCTCCAAGCCCTCAGTGTCGGGCACCACCCACATCTGCACGAAATGCACCGCCAGCGCCGCGCTCGGGTTCATCTCCGAGTGGCGGATGCCGGCGCCCGCGCTCATGCGCTGCGCGACTCCCGGGCGGATGACGCCGCGGTTCCCGAGCGTGTCGCCGTGCTCGAGCTCCCCGTCGAGCACCCAGGTAACGATCTCCATGTCCCGGTGGAAGTGCGGGGGGAACCCCGTCTCGGGGGCCACCACGTCGTCGTTGTGCACCAAGAGCAGGCCGTGGTGGGTGTTGGTCGGGTCGTAGTGCCCGCCGAAGCTGAAGCTGTGCCAGGAATCGAGCCAGCCCAGGTCGGTGTGGAATCGCTCCCCGGCCCGCCGCACGTCGATCGATGTCGCGCCCCCGGCCATGGTGCGTCACACCCGCTCGAACACCAGCTGCACCTCGAGCTCACCGACATCGTCGGTGGTGACGATCGGCAGGCGAGGCGGGTCGATGCCGTAGTCGGCGAGGATCACCTGGGTACCGCCGGCCACGCTGATGGTGGAGCCGTTCCACGTCGCTCGAAGCGGCAGCTCCACGCGATTGGTCACCCCGTGGAGGGTGAGCTCGCCCACCGCGGTGACCTCGACGGACCGGCCGACCGCGATCCCCGAGGGCAGCGCGATCGGCTCGGAGAGCCGGAAGGTGGCGGTCGGGAAGGCGTCGGTCTGCAGGGCGTTGCCACGGATGAACGAGTCCCGACGGCTCTGGTCGCTGGCCAGCTTCGTGAGGTCAGCCTCGATGCTGGCCTCGGCCACCGATCCACCCACGATGGTCATCGTGCCGGTGACCGCAGGGGTGCGCCCCACCGCGGTGTTCTTGATGGTCTCTCCGGCGAAGAGCTCCTGGATGCGGTAGCCGGCAAACACGTCGTCCGCAGGGGCGATGCGCCACGTGCCGTCCGGCGACGATGCCCCGCCAGGGTCGGTCGGATCGGTCGGGACGGTCGACTCCGTGCGCACCGGCACGCTCGCCCGCTCGGGGGCGTCGGAGCGCAGCACGAACCACCAGAAGGCGAAACCGCCGAGCAGCACCACGGCTAGGCAGGCGATCAGGGCGTACTTGGCCGACTTCTGCATGAGCTGCTACTCCCCGTGCGGGCGGGCGAACCGCCCGGCCAATCTACGCCCTAGCCGCGGTCGTCACCGGGTCAGGGGACGAGGCGGCGAAAACCCCGCTGCGCGAACCAACCGAGGAGCACCGCGCTGACGGCGAGCGCGACGAGGCCCGGCCAGGTGTCGTGCCAGGTGACCTCACCGAGGAAGCCCTGCCGGGCCATGGTGAGCACGTAGGTGAAGGGGTTCCGGGCTGCGACCCAGTGCAGCCAGCCGGTCATCACCTCCAGGGGCACCTGACCGACCGAGAGGAACATCGCCACGAAGATCCCCGCCTGCACCAGTGCACCGGCTCGCTGCGATCGAGCCCGGTACACCACGCCGAGCCCCCACAACCCTGCCAGCACGGCCACCCCCAACGTGGCCACCAGCAACATCACGAACCCCGCCAGTCCACCGTGGATGCGAGCCCCACCCAGATAACCCACCGGCAGGACGATCGCCAGCGGGAGCAATGAGCGCAGCATCGTGAACACCAACGGTCCGACGACCAGCGCGGGGCGGGCCACGGGGGCCGTGAGCAGGCGGTCGAAGAAGCCGTTCTCGAGGTCTCGCCCGGCCCCGAACGCAGCACCGAACCCCGCGAACGCGGCACCCTGCAGCACGGCGAAGGGCACCATCCAGTCGAGGATGTTGCCGGTCGGGAATCCAGGGATGTCGGTGATGGCGCTGAACGCACCGCTGAACGCCAAGGTGAAGAACACCGGCATGACCACCACCGGGATCACGGTGACCGGCACCCGCACCAGCCCGATCACCCCCCGCCACGCGAGCTGACGCACCACCGCCGTCATCACGCCGACCTCAGCCGGCGACGGAACTGCCGGCTGGCCATCAGCGCCGCCACCACCGCGAGCCCTGCCGCGACCGCCACCGCGCTGAGCGCGTCGGTCCAGTCGAAGCCGTACACCACCAGTGCCCGCATGCCGTCGATCATCCACGTGATCGGGTTGCGCTCCGCGACCGATTGGTACCAGCCCTTCATGAGGGCGGTGGGGAAGAACGCCGAGCTGACGAACACCAGCACGAACAACAACGGGAACGCGTTCTGCACCGCCTCCTGGGAACCGGAACGCAACCCGATCGCCGCCGCGAAACCCCCCACCGCCAGGGCGAGCAGCATGGCGGTCACCACCAACACGACCACGGCCGCCAACCCGCCCTCGATGGGTGCGCCGAAAACCACGAACACGCCGACGAAGATCAACGCCTGGCACGCACCCAGCACCGCCGAACCGGCGAGACGCCCCACCAGGATCGACGTGCGGGCCACGGGTGAGGCGAGCAGGCGCTCGAAGAAGCCGTTCTCGATGTCGAGGGCCACATCGGACCCTCCGATGATGCCACCGAACATCACCCCCTGGGTGAGGGTGCCGGGCAGGAGGAACTGCAGGAAGGACACCACCGGGGGGAAACCCAGCGATGCCAGCGCCTGCGGCGCCCGGTTGAACGCCGCGGCGTTCACTGCGGCGATGAGCAGGGGGAAGACGATCGCCGGGAACCACATGGCGGGCTGGCGGGCCGTGCCGACGATCGACCTGCGGGCCAGCTCCGCCGTCTGGGCAGCAGCGACCGGTATCGGAAGCCGCCCCCCCGGGGAAATGGTCGTGGCGGTCACGACGGTGCCACCGCCTCCTCGGGCTCCGCGCCCTCCAGGCGCCGCCCCGTGGCATCGGCGAACACGTCGTCGAGACTCGGCTGCAAGAGCTCCATGTGCTCGATCGATGCACCGATCTCGTCGAGGAGGCGGACCACCTCGGTCATCTGCTGGGCTCCGCCGTCCAGACCGATGGCCAGCTCACCAGCCCGCAGAGCGGGGCGCTCGGCGCCGAAGCGAGCACAGAGCTGCTGGCGGGCGATCTCGTGGTGCGCGGGGTCGACCTTCAGGGTCAGTGTCGGCGCGCCGACGGCTTCCTTGAGCTCGGCGGGCTCGCCTTCGCGCACGATCCGCCCTCGATCGATGATGGCGATCCGGTCCGCGAGCTGATCGGCCTCCTCGAGGTACTGGGTGGTGAGGAACACGGTGGTGCCCTGGTCACGATTGAGCTTGCGCACCTCGTCCCAGAGGCTCATGCGGCTCATCGGATCCAGTCCCGTCGTCGGCTCGTCGAGGAAGAGCACCGCCGGCTGGTGGATCAGCGACAGCGCGAGGTCGAGGCGCCGGCGCATGCCCCCGGAATAGGTGCCCACCCGCCGGTCGGCGGCAGCAGCAAGCCCCACCCGCTCGAGCAGTTCTGCCCCCCGAGCCTTCGCCTCACTCCGGCCGAGACCGTGCAGGGTCGCCTGCAAGCGCAGCAACTCGTTGCCGGTCATCAGCGGGTCGATGGCCGCGTCCTGCAGGGCGACCCCGATCGCACGACGCACCGCGGGCGCTTGGGCCACGACATCGAAACCTGCCACCCGGGCGGTCCCGCTGGTAGGGGTGAGCAGTGTGGTGAGCATGCGCACGCAGGTCGACTTGCCGGCCCCGTTCGGGCCGAGGAACCCGAAGATCTCGCCCTGCTCGACGGTGAGGTCCACCCCGTCGACCGCGACGAGGTTGCCGAAGCGGCGCACCAGCCGCTCCGCTTCGACCACCGGGGACATCAGCACACCTCCATCGGATCGCTCGCTCGGTTCGCCGCCTCGATCGCCCGCCAGACCCGCTCGGCGGTGAGGGGCAGATCGATGTGCCGCACCCCGAGGTGCGCCAGCGCGTCGATGACCGCGCTCTGCACGGCGGGGGTGGCCCCGATCGTTCCTGACTCGCCGATCCCTTTGACCCCGAGCGGATTGATCGGCGTGGGGGTCTCGAGGGTGACCAGCTCGAACGAGGGAAGCTCGGCGGCGGAGATCATCCCGTAGTCGGCCAGGTTTGAGGTGGTGGGGTTGCCGTCGGAGTCGTAGCGGACCTCTTCCAGCAGCGCTTGGGCGACGCCCTGGGCGATGCCGCCGTGGCGCTGGCCTTCGACGATCAGCGGGTTCACGATGCGCCCGGCGTCGTCGCAGGTGACCATGCGCACCAGTTCCACCCTCCCGGTCTCGACGTCGACCTCCACCACCGCGAGATGGGCGCCGAAGGGGAAGGTGGGGCTGGTGGTCGAGTACATCACGGTCTCGGCCAGTCCGGCACGGGTCGCGGGGCCGGCGGCAGCGGCCGCTTCGAGCCCGGCCGCAGCGGCCACGTCCGACCAGCTGCAGTCCACCTCGGGAAGGCCGCCGACGTGGAAACGCCCGGTGCGGGTGTCGAGCGAGACGTCGGTGGCGGGAACACCGAGCAGGCCGCCGGCCACCAGCCGAGCCCGGTCGATGAGTCGGCTCGTCGCCTCGTGGACCGCCGAGCCGCCGACCTGCAGCGAGCGCGACCCGAAGGTGCCGCTGCCCTCGGCCACCCGGTCGGTGTCGCCGTGGACCACCTCGATGCGCTCCAGCGGGATGCCGGTGAGGTAGCTCACGATCATCGAGAACGACGTGGCGTGCCCCTGCCCGTGCGCCGAGGAACCGGTGAGCACCGTCACCCGGCCGTCCGGGTGGATCTCGACCTTGGCATATTCCTCCTGGCCCGCGCCCGGGCCGGCGGTGATCTCCACGTAGACGCTCACCCCGATGCCGAGCAGGCGGGTGCCGTCACGGCTGCGGCGAGCCGCCTGCTCGGCCCGGAGCTGATCGATGCCGGCCGCGTCGAGGACCAGGTCGAGCGCCCGCTCGTACTCGCCGGTGTCGTAGACGGTGCCGACCGCGGTCGTGTACGGGAACTTCTCCGCCGGCACCAGGTTGCGGCGCCGCACCTCGATCGGGTCGAGGCCGATCTCGGCGGCGAAGAGGTCGACGGCCCGCTCGATCGCCGCGGTGGCCTCCGGGCGCCCCGCCCCCCGGTAGGCCTCGGTGGGGGTGGTGTTGGTGACCACGGAACGGGCCTCGAACTGCGCGGCAGGGATGTCGTAGACGCCGGTGGTCATGGTGCGGGTCATGAAGGTGAGCACCGATCCCATGCTGGGGTAGGCGCCGCAGTCCTGGACCACCGACAGCCGGTAGGCCTCGATGGTCCCGTCACGCCGGCCTCCGATGGTGATCTCCTGCACCTGGGCCCGGCCGTGTGGCATCCCGACCATGCTCTCCGAGCGGGTCTCGGTCCACCGCAGCGGCCTCCCGAGACGGCGGGCGAGGCTGGGCAGAACGAGCTCTTCGGGGGTGGGGCTGATCTTCGCCCCGAACCCACCACCGACGTCGGGGGCGATGACGTGCACGTCGCCCTCGTCGAGGCCGTACAGCTCGGCCAGCTTGGTCTTGACCGAGTGCGCGGCCTGGGTACTGATCCACATGACCAGCCGGCCGCCACTCCAGGCCACCGCGGCCGAGCGCACCTCGAGCGGGCAGGCGGCGAGGCGCTGGTTCACGAGCCGTTGGCGGACCACCACCTCGCAACCCTCGAAGAGGTCCGGACCAGGCGGTGGCGGGGCGATCGCGGTGTTGGTGCCGACCTCCGGGAACAGCAGCACCTCGTCGCGCAGCGCCTGCTCGACGTCGACCACCGCGGGAAGCGGCTCGTAGTCGACGATCACCAGCTCGGCCGCGTCCTCCCCCTGCAGCGGGGACTCGGTGACCACGGCAGCGATGGGCTCGCCGACGAAGCGCACGGTGCCGGTGGCCAGCCAGGGTCGAGCCATGGCGTCGGGGATCATGCCGGGGATGTACGGGCGAGCCGGGGCCAGATCGTCGAGGTCGTCCGCGGTGAACACCCCGAGCACCCCGTCAGCCGCGCGAGCTTCCTCGACGTCGACGCCGGCGAGGCGGGCGTGGGCCATCGTCGAACGGACGAAGGTCACGTACGCGGCGCCGTCGAGGCGCTCGTCGCGCACGTCCGCACAGTACGTGCCGCCCACCGTCAAGAACTTCCGGTCCTCGACCCGAGCGACCCGCTCCCCCAGTTCGGCCACCGGGGCAGGCTACCGCCGTCGAGCTCGAACGCTGGACGCCGGTGCCCTCCTATGGTTCCACGCGCTGGCGGAGCCGGTTGAAGGGCCACACGTCGGGCACCTCCACCGGGTCCTCGGGCGGCGGGAGCACCTGGTAGACCTCCTCACCGGGTCGCGCCAGTCCGAACTGCTCGCGCGCCAGGCGCTCGACCTCCGCGTCGGTGCCCAGCAGATCGACCTGGTGCTGCAGCTCGGCGTTGCGCGCCGTGAGCTCGTCGAGCTGGTCCTCCGCAGCGGCGATCGCCGCCCGCTGGCTCAGGTAGGTACGTGTCGGGAACACCCCGAGGAACAGCACCCCGCAGGTCACCACCGCGATCAGCAGCGGCCAGGCCAGCCGGCGAAGGAGCCTCACCCGCCAGCCGCCTCCCTGGCCAACGCGGCCGATCCCCAGTAGGCCGCCGCTTCCGCGAGGTCCTCTTCGATGCGCAGCAGCTGGTTGTACTTGGCCACCCGGTCGGTGCGCGCCGGCGCACCCGTCTTGGTCTGCCCGCAGTTCGTGGCCACGGCCAGGTCCGCGATCGTGGCGTCCTCCGTCTCGCCGGAGCGGTGCGACATGACCGCGGTGTACCCGGCGCGGTGTGCCATCGCCACCGCGTCCAGCGTCTCGGTGAGGGTGCCGATCTGGTTCACCTTGACCAGGATCGAGTTGGCCACGCCGGCGTCGATGCCCCGGCCCAGCCGTTCGGTGTTGGTGACGAACACGTCGTCGCCCACCAGCTGGACCCGCCCGCCGATGGCCTCGGTCAGCAGCTTCCAGCCTTCCCAGTCCTCCTCGGCCATGCCGTCCTCCACCGAGACGATCGGGTAGCGGCTGACCAGGTCGTCGAGGTAGGCGACCATCTCGTCGGGGGCGAGGGTGCGCCCCTCACCGGCCAGCACGTAGCGGCCGTCGTGGAACAGCTCGGTCGACGCCGCGTCGAGGGCCAGGGCGATGTCCTCGCCCGGGGTGAAGCCTGCTCGCTCGATCGACTCCAGCAACAACTGCACGGCCTCCTCGTTCGAGGCCAGGTTCGGGGCGAAGCCGCCCTCGTCGCCGATGGCGCTGGACAGGCCCCGCTCGCGCAGGACCTTCTTCAGCACGTGGTAGGTCTCGGCCCCCCAACGCAGCGCCTCCGAGAACGACGCCGCGCCGACCGGCATGATCATGAACTCCTGCAGGTCGACGTTGTTGTCCGCGTGCTCCCCGCCGTTGAGCACGTTCATCATCGGCACCGGTAGCACGTGCGCGTTCGTGCCACCGACGTAGCGGTACAGCGGCAGCTCGAGCTCGGCAGCGGCGGCCTTCGCGACCGCGAGCGACACCCCGAGGATCGCGTTGGCCCCCAGGCGCTCCTTGTTCGGCGTGCCGTCCAGGTCGACCAGCACCCGGTCGATGTCGCGCTGGCTCAACGCATCGAGGCCCACCAGCACGTCGGCGATCTCCTCCTCGACGTTGGCCACGGCCCGCTGCACGCCCTTGCCGCCGTAGCGCTCGTCGCCGTCGCGCAGCTCCACCGCCTCGAACTGGCCGGTGGAGGCGCCCGACGGCACGATCGCCCGGCCGCGGGCACCGGAATCGAGCAGGACCTCCACCTCGACGGTGGGGTTGCCCCGCGAGTCGAGGACTTCGCGCCCGACGATGTGCTCGATGATGCTCACTGCTGTTGCTCCTGTGACGTGTGTGCGAATAGTGGCACGTGTTGCCTACGAGGTGGGGTATCCAGGATCCACACCCTGACGACCTGCAGGCCGAACCGAACCCAGCGGCGGGCCTGCGGCCTCCCGCTCCTCGACCGCCCTCCGGTACCGGTTCGCCGCGGCGCGCAGCGCGGCGTCGGGATCGATCCCGTGCCGGCGGGCCTCGTCCACCAGTGCGAACAGTCGCTCGCCCACGTCGGTCGACGCGAGCGTCGGCGGCTCCGGGAGCGCCACCCCCCGCTCGCCCAGCGCCGCCGCCTTCTTCTGCACCTTCAGGGCGTACAACAGCGCCGGCAGGTGAGTCGGGATGCCCTCGAAGATGCTCTCGCGGCCCTTCTCGGCCTGCTTGATCCGCTCCCAGTTGCGGGCCACGTCCTCCGGGCCGGCCACCTCGACGTCGCCGAACACGTGGGGATGCCGGGCCCGCAGCTTGTCGTGGATGCCGTTCGCCACGTCGGCGAGGGTGAACTGCCCCGCCTCCTCGGCCAGGGTGGTGTGGAAGACCACCTGCAACAGCAGGTCCCCCAGCTCCTCCTCCAGCAGCTCGTAGGCACCCGGGCGGTCCTCGGCCACCGCGTCGATGGCGTCGAGCACCTCGTAGGTCTCCTCCACCAGGTGCCGGGTGAGGCTCTCGTGGGTCTGCTCCCGATCCCACGGGCACTCCCGGCGCAGCACCGCCACCAGCTCCGCGAAGCGGGCCACTTCGCGGGCGACCGGCGCGGCGAGGGCGGGGATCCACAGGGAGGTGAGGTGGTCGGCCTCGACGCGATCCAGCTCGACCCACCGCACCGGCTCCACCACCTCGTCGGGAAGCCCAAGGCGGCGCAGCACCGTCACCGTGGCGTCCGGCGGCAGACACGGCTCGGTTCCGGCGTCGAGGGTGAGCTTGACCTCCGAAAGCACGTCGGGCGAGTCGCATTGGGCCACGAGCAACGGGCCCCGCTCGCCGGCGGCGTCGACCGCGAAGCGCTGGCCGTCCACCAGCCGGACGCCGGCCGCGACCGGATCGATCCCGAGGCGGGCCCACGCCAGGTCCGCGAACGACAGCGCCGCCAGCACCTCGACCTCGACCCGATCGTCGCTCCCGAGCAGCTCGACGCTCCGCTCGGCCACCACCGGTGAGCCCGGCACGAGGTAGAGCACCTCCCCCGCTTCGTTCGCGGCGGCGACCAGCTTCTCGACGATGCCCCGGTACACCGCGTCGAGCGTGTCCAGCGAGTCGTAGAGGTGGTCGAAGGAGCGGGCATCGGGCACCACCGTCACCGCGGGATGGCGCCGGGTCCGCACGAACCGGCGCTCGATCCGCTCGATGGCGGCCAGCGTTTCCGAGGTGACCAGGTCGGCGCCCGCGGGGCCGAGCCCGGCGACGACCACTCGGGGGACGGCCACCACGGCCACCTCGTCAGGGCGCAGTGTCGGACGGGCCCAACAGGGCGGGCACCGACGTGGTCGGTGACGCCGCGCCTTCCGGGGGCACCACCACCTGCGGGTACTGCTCCGGATCCCACCGCCCCCACTTCGGGTCGATCGTCACCTCCGCCCGGCGCACCGCGTCGCTCAGCCAGGCGTCGAACGCCGGGTTCGCCCCCGAGGCCCGCTGCTGCTCCAGGTACTGGCGGATGGCGGTGGCGATCTCCTCGAACGGCGGGACCCCCTTGGCCCGCACCAGGAGCAGGTGGACCCCGAACTCCGTCTCCACCGGGCCGGTCACCTCACCCGGCGTCGCGGCGAACGCCGCGTCCTCGAAGGCGGCCACGAACTGGCCCCGGGGCTGGCAGCCGAGGTCGCCGCCCGCCGATGCGCTGCCCGTGTCCTTGGAGACCTCCCGGGCCAAGGCGGCGAAGTCCTCGCCGGCTCCGATGCGAGCCAGCGCCGCCTCGGCCTGCTCCCTGGTGTCGACCAGGATGTGGCTCAGGCACGCGAACTCCCCGTTGCGCTCGACGATGGCATCGATGTTCTGGTCGTAGTAGGCGCGGACCTCGTCATCGGTCACCTCGCCCAGCGGCTCGGCCGCCAGCTCCCGCTCCAGCGCGAGGCGGTTGGCCAGACTGGTGACCTGCCGGTCGATGAACGCCTGCGGGAACGACCCCGCCGACGTGCCGATCTGCTGCTCGGCCTGCGCCCGGTCCTCGCTGGTGGGCTCGACCCCCCGCTGGGCCAGCTCATCGGCGATGAGCGCGTCGATCACCAGCGAACTGAGCACCTGCGTACTGAACGCGCTGGAGTACGAGCCCTCGGTGGGGCCGTAGACCGCCACCCCCTGCGCCTCGAGGTTCGAGCGCACGGTGGCGTTGGAGGCCAGCGCGTCGAGGTCGTCGAGGAGGTCTTGCTGGGAGATGGCCACGCCGTTCACCACGGCGGCGTCGGCCGCGCCGACACCACTGCCGCCGGTGGCACACGAAGCGGGCAGCAGCATGGCGACGAGCGCGACGAGCAGCAGGGGAAGACGACGCATGAGGATCGCGAGCCTACGGATCGGCGGGATGCCGCACCAGTCGGCCCACCGGTCAGCCCACGAGCTCACCGAGCGCCGCCACCACCTCGCTCGCCGCGCCGGGCGCGCTGCGCAGCGGGAGCTGGAGCTGACCGGCGTCGGGCTTGTACACCGCGCCCTTGAACAGCCGCTCCAGGCGCACGGTGCGGCTCGCACTGAGCTGGATCGGCGAGATGCGGGCCACCAGCTTCGGCCCCCCGAAGCCCGAACCCTTCACCACCGTCACCTCCCGCACCCCGGCGCGCACGCACGCCGCTCGCAGCGTCGCCACCTCCAGGAGGGCTTCGGCCGCCGGTGGCACCGGCCCGTAGCGGTCCAGCCACTCGGCACGGATGTCGGCCACCTCCTCCTCACTGGTGACCGCGGCCAACCGCCGGTAGGCCTCCAGCCGCAGCTCCTCGCGCTCCACGTAGTCCTTCGGGAGGTGCGCGTCGATCGGCAGCTCCAGCTTGATCTCCGCCGGCTCCCGGGGCTGCTCGCCCTTCAGCTCCGCCACCGCCTCGGTGACCATCTGGCAGTACAGGTCGTAGCCCACCGCGGCGATGTGCCCGGACTGGCCGGTGCCGAGCAGGTTGCCCGCCCCGCGGATCTCCAGGTCACGCATGGCGATCTTGAACCCCGAACCCAACTCGGTGGCCTCACCGATGGTCTTGAGGCGCTCGTAGGCCTCCTCGGTGAGCGCCCGGTCCGGGGGGTAGAAGAGGTACGCGTAGGCCCGCTGGCCGGCACGACCCACCCGGCCACGGAGCTGGTGGAGCTGGCCGAGTCCCAACAGATCCGCCCGGTCGACCACCAAGGTGTTGACGGTGGGCATGTCGATGCCGGACTCGATGATCGTCGTGCACACCAGCACGTCGTAGTGACCCTCCCAGAAGTCGAGCACCACCCGCTCGAGGGTGCCCTCGTCCATCTGGCCGTGGGCGATGGCGATGCGGGCCTCGGGCACCAGCTCCCGGAGCTCCTCGGCCACGTGCTCGATGTCCTGCACCCGGTTGTGCACGAAGAACACCTGACCCTCGCGCAGCAGCTCTCTGCGGATCGCCTCGGCGACGGCCCGATCGTCGTACTCCCCGACGTAGGTGAGGATCGGTTGGCGCTCCGCGGGCGGGGTGTTGAGCAGGGTGAGGTCGCGGATGCCGGTGAGGCTCATCTCCAGCGTGCGGGGGATCGGGGTCGCGGTCAGCGTGAGCACGTCCACCTCCGCCCGGAGCTGTTTGATCGCCTCCTTGTGCGCCACCCCGAAACGCTGCTCCTCGTCCACCACCAGCAGGCCGAGGCGAGCGAACCGCACATCGCTCGACAGCAGCCGGTGGGTGCCGATGACCACGTCGACGTCCCCGTTCCCGAGCCCCGCTATGACCTGGCGGGCCTGGGCCTCGGTCAGGAACCGGCTCAGCACCTCGACCCGCACCGGGAACGGGGCGAAGCGCTCGCTGAAGGTCTGGAAGTGCTGCTGCGCGAGCAGGGTGGTGGGCACCAGCACCGCCGCCTGCTTGCCGTCCTGCACCGCCTTGAACACCGCCCGCAGCGCCACCTCGGTCTTGCCGAAGCCGACGTCGCCACACACCAGGCGATCCATCGGCGCGGGCGACTCCATGTCGGCCTTCACCTCCTCGATGGCCTTGAGCTGATCAGGGGTCTCCTCGAACGGGAACGCCTCCTCCAGCTCACGCTGCCAGGGGGTGTCGGGGGCGAACGCGTGGCCCGGGGTGTGCACCCGCTTCTGGTAGAGCACCACCAGCTCCTGGGCGATCTCGGTGACCGCGGCCCGCACCTTGGCCTTCGTCTTGTGCCACTCGCTGCCACCCAGCCGGCTCAACGACGGGGAGTCGCCACCGGTGTAGTGACGCACCGCGTCGATCTGATCGGAGGGCACGTAGAGCCGGTCGTCGCCCCGGTACTCGAGCAGCAGGTAGTCGCGCTCGACCCCGCCGATCGCCCGCTTGACCATCCCGCCGTAGCGGGCCACCCCGTGCTGGTGGTGCACGACGTAGTCGCCGGGCTTGAGGTCGTCGAAGAAGCCCTGGGCCCCACGGCGCCGGGGGCGGGCCCGGCGGTGTGCCCGGCGGCGACCGGTGACGTCGCTCTCGGTGAGCACGGCCAGCTTCACCTCGGGCAGCACGAACCCGCGCTCCAGCGGGGCCACCACCACGTGCCCGCCGGGCTCGGCCAGCTTCGCCTCGCCGGGCCCCTCGAGCGCCAGGTGCAGACCCTGGTCGGCCAGCAGGTCGCGCACCCGGGCCGCGGAGCCGGGCCCGTCGGCGGCGACCACCACCCGGAAGCCCTCGGCCAGCAGGTCGGCGAGCTGGCGCACCAGCGACGACCCGTCGCCCACCACCGGGTCCCAGCCCCGGGCGGTGACCGTGACCACATCCGGTCCCTCCGGTGCGGTCGTCACCGTCCACACCGGCGCGGCGGTGTGGACCAGCAGCCGGTCGAAGGGCAGGTGCAGCGGTGGGAACGACTCCCCGCCGGCATCCCAGGTCCGCGACAGGCTTTGGGCGAGATCCGCCTCCTCGGCGAGCAGGTCGGCGGCGCGGTCCCGCATCCGCCGGGGCTCGACCACCAGGACCTGCGCGTCCTCGTCGAGGAGGTCGAACAGCACGTGCTCCTCGTCGGTGAGCCACGGCAGCCACGACTCCATCCCGTCGAACGTCGATCCTTCCGCCAGCCGCTCCCACTGCTCGCGACCCCACGGTTGGGTGGCGACGAGCTCCGTCGCCCGGCGGCGCACCTCCTCGGTGGGCAGCAGCTCCCGGCTGGGGAAGATCTCCACCTCGGCGAGATCCGCGGTGGAGCGTTGATCGGCCACCGAGAACCGGGTGAGGCGGTCGACCTCGTCCCCCCACAGGTCGATTCGCACCGGCTCGTCGGCGGTCGAGGGGAACACGTCGACGATCGACCCGCGCACCGCCACCTCGCCCCGGTGCTCGACCAGGTGCTCGCGGCGGTAGCCCGCCGCCACCAACCGGTCCACCAGCTGGGTGGAATCGAGCTGATCGCCGTGGCCGACGACGATCGGCGCCACGTCCTCCACGTGCGGGCCGAGGCGCTGCACCAGCGCCCGCACCGGAGCCACCACCACCCGCGGCCGGCGCCCGGGCTCTCGCAGCCGCCACAGCACCCGCAGCCGCCGCCCCATGGTCTCCACGCCGGGGCTCACCCGCTCGAAGGGCAACGTCTCCCAAGCGGGGAACAGCTCGACGTCTCCGGCGCCGAGGAAGGCCGCCAGGTCGTGATGGAGTCGATCGGCCTCGGTGGTGGTGGGAACCGCGACCACGATCGGGCGCCGCGACGACACCCCGGCCAAGCCGGCGATGACGATGGCACGGGCCGGCTCCGGGACGCCCAGCACCGCGCTGGCGCTCCCGAGCACCTGCGTGATCGCAGGGTCGTCGCGCACGAGCAGGGGCAGATCGGTCAGGGTCATGGCGAGGTCGGGCCCGCCCGGGGCCCTCGGTCGAGTCTCGCCACCGGGAGACGGCATCACCACCAGGTCGTCGGTCACGTGGCGTTGAACCTGGTCATGGCCGCCTGCGGCCCCTCGGCGAGGATCACTTCGACCGCGTCCGCGGCGTCCCGGACCGCCTCGTCGAGGGCGGCGCGTTCGGACCGGCTGGCGCGCTGCAGCACGTGGTCGGCACCCCGCTCCCGGTCAGGCGGCTTGCCCACCCCGATCCGCACCCGGACGAACTCCGCGCTGTGGAGGTGGGCCTTGATCGAGCGCAGCCCGTTGTGGCCCGCCAGTCCGCCACCGACCTTCACCTTGAGCCGGCCCACGGGCAGATCCAGCTCGTCGTGGACCACCACCAGCCGATGGAGGTCATCGATGCCGTTGTGGCGGACGAGAGGAGCGACCGCTTCACCCGAGAGGTTCATGTACGTCTGCGGCTCGGCCAGCACCACCCGGCGGCCGTCGATCAGCACCTCGGCGACCCGAGCCCGCTGCCGGCTCCGGCGGAACCGGCCGCCGTGGCGGGACGCGAGCAGTTCGACGACGTCGAAACCGACGTTGTGCCGGGTGCCGGCGTACTCCCGTCCCGGATTGCCGAGCCCGACCACGAGCAGGTCGGCTGCCATGGGGCGTGACGGCTACTCGCCGCTCTCCTCGCCCTCGCCGGTCTCGGCACCGGCCGCCTCAGCACCCTCTCCGGCTTCGCCCCCTTCAGCCGACCCGGCGGCGCCAGCCCCCACCACGGTGAAGCGGGTGGCCACGCCCGCCACGACCGGTGTGGAGGGATCGACGTCGGTGGTGACCCCGTCGGGGAGCTGGAGGTCGCCGACGGTGACCGCCGAGCCCACCGTGAGCGAGGAGACATCGGCTTCGATCTGACCCGGGATGCTGGTGGGCTTGGCCTTCACCGTGAGCGACTTCATCTGCTGCTCGGCGATGCCCTTGGCGCTCTCGACCTCCTTGGCCTCGCCGACCACCACGATCGGGACCTCCACCTCGACCGGGGCGTCCGGGTCGACCCGGAGGAAGTCGACGTGGAGCACCTCGCGGCGGACGGGATCGCGCTGGAGGTCCTTGACGATGGTGAGATCCGTCCGACCGTCGATGTCGAGCGCGATGAGCGCGTTCACCCCGGCTTCGGTGGTCAGCACCCGGCGCAGCTCGGACCAGACGACGGCCACCGGCACCGGGTCAGCGCCCATCCCGTACACGACACCGGGGATCTTGCCCTCGGCCCGAAGTCGGCCGGCGGCGCGGGAACCGGGGGCGCGCCCCGTCTCGGCGGTCAAGGTCAGCTCCATAAGGCCGGCCATGCTACCGGCCCCCGATCGGGGGAGCGAACCCGCCCAGGGGACCTTCGACCCTAGGCGAGCGCCCTCGAGCACATGAAGCTGGCGGCATGTCCACATCCCCATCCACCGACCACGCCGTCGACTCCGCTCCCCCGCCCTCGACCGACGAGGATGACCGCGGCTTCGGCTCTGCGATCGTGTGGGGGTCGATGGTCGGGATCCTCGCCTTCACCCTCCTCGTAGCCGTCGCGGTCAAGGCCGTGGCCGCGAGCATGGATTACGACATGCCTCTCGGGGCCGTAGCCGCCATCGCCGTGTGGACCGGGGCCTGGGCGGGGCTGTTCCTCGGCGGCACCGTGGCGGTCGGGCGCTGGTCGGCCCACCGTCACTGACCCGCGGGCACGGGCCGCCGCTCAGGACTGGTTCGCGCCGCCGAAGATCTCGCTCACCGAGGTGTCCTCGAACACCGCGTCGATCGCCTCGGCGATGATGCCCGCCACCGAGAGCACCTCGATCTTGTCGATCTGCTTCTCGGGGGGCAGCGGCAAGGTGTTGGTGACCACCACCTTGGAGATCACCGAGTTCTTCAGACGGTCGATCGCCGGACCGGAGAACACCCCGTGGGTGGCGGCCGCGTAGACCTCGGTGGCCCCGTGCTCCTTGAGCTGCTCGGCCGCCGCGCAGATCGTGCCGGCGGTGTCGATCATGTCGTCGATGAGCACGCACACCCGGCCGTCGACGTCGCCCACCACGTCCCGGGCCTCGACCTCGTGCTTGGCTCCCTTGGCCCGGCGCTTGTGCACGATGGCCAGGTCGGCCCGGAGCTGATTGGCGTAGCGCTCGGCCACCTTCACCCGCCCGGCGTCCGGTGACACGACGACCAGGTCCTCACCGAGCGAAGACATGTACTCCACCAGCACCGGCATCGCCGTGAGGTGGTCGACCGGACCGTCGAAGAACCCCTGGATCTGCCCGGAGTGCAGATCCACACTGATCACCCGCGTCGCCCCCGCGGTGCTGAACATGTCGGCCACCAACTTGGCGGTGATCGGCTCCCGCCCCTCGGCCTTGCGGTCCTGGCGGGAGTACCCGTAGTAGGGGCAGACCACGCTGATGCGCTTGGCGGACGCCCGCTTGGCGGCATCCACCATGATGAGCTGCTCCATGAGCGCGTCGTTCAACGTGGCACCGTCGGTCGCGCTGTGGGTCTGGATGATGAACACGTCGGTGCCCCGCACCGACTCGTCGAACCGGCAGTGGAGCTCGCCGTTGGCGAACGCGGCCAAGTTGGGCTCACCGAGAGGTACGTCGAGCGCCGCCGCGATCTCCTCCGCCAGCGGCAGGTTCGCCCGACCCGAGACCAGGAACAGGCGCTTCTTCGGAACGAGCTCCATCACTCACAGAGCATAGAACGGGCCGGTGCGAGTCTCGGCAGGGACGTGCGAGCCGGGACTCAGCACGGCGAACGGGCCCACCCGGGCCTGATCGCCGATCTCGGCATCGCGGGCCACCGACTGCTCGACCGTCGCCCCCGGGCCCACCACGCAGTCCACCAGCCGGGTGTGGGGGCCCAACTCCGCGCCGGCGCCGATCACGCAGCGGCCCTGCAGCATCGTGCCAGGGAAGATCGTCACGTCGGGCGACAGCTCGACCGTGGCGTCGATGTAGGTGCGCTCCGGGTCGAGCATGGTGACCCCCCTGCGTAGCCACGCTTCGTTCGTACGGCGCCGCAACTCGGCCTCGGCGACCGCGAGCTGCACGCGGTCGTTCACCCCCTGCGTCTCGACAGGGTCCTCCGCGACCACCGACACCACCGGGTACCCCGCGTCGTGGAGCACCTCGACCACATCGGTGAGGTAGTACTCGCCCTGCGCGTTCTGCGGGCTCAGCCGGCGCAGCGCCGGTGCGAGCACGCTGCGACGGAAGCAGTAGATCGACGTGTTGACCTCGTCGATGAGCCGCTCCTCGTCGGTGGCGTCGGCCTCCTCCACGATGCGCGCCACCCGCTCGTCCTTGCCCCGCAGCACCCGCCCGTAGCCGGTGGGGTCCGCGACCCGAGCGGTCAGCAGGGTGCAGGCCGCGTCGGTCTGGCGGTGGCGCTCGACCAGCGCGGCGATGGTCGCGGGCCGCAGCAGTGGGGTGTCACCGGGCAGCACGACCAGGTCGCCCTCGTCGACATCCTCGTCGGGAAACGCCGTGAGCCCCGCGCTCACCGCGTCGCCCGTGCCTCGCTGCACGTGCTGCTCCACGAAGTCGAGCAGCACGTCGGGCGCCTCCTCCTGCAGCTTCTTGGTGACCCGCTCGGCGCCGTGGCCGACCACCACCACGACCCGATCGACCCGGCACTCGCTCAGGGCGTCGAGCACGTAGAGCAACATGGCTCGACCGCAGAGGAGGTGCAGCGGCTTGGGTCGCGACGACCGCATCCGGGTTCCCTCCCCCGCGGCGAGGACGATGGCGGAGATGGGGCGGTCCTCGGTCATAAGAGAAGTTCTAGCGGCGCCGGGCGCTAGGGTCTAGGAGCCCTTCGGGGGTGATGTAATCGGCAACATGCGAGGTTTTGGTCCTCGACTTCGGGGTTCGAGTCCCTGCCCCCGAGCTCCCGCATTGGTGCTGGATCCACCGGCCCCGGTAAGGTGCCCGGCGCCATGGGCTCACTGATCAAGAAGCGGCGCAAGCGGATGCGCAAGAAGAAGCACAAGAAGATGCTGAAGCGCACGCGGTTCCAGCGCCGCGCCGCCGGCAAGTAGCCCGCCGCTCGTCAGCTCGGCACCCGCTGCGCAGCGAGGGTGCGAACGACCAGCCCACCCTCCACCGGGTGCTCGCCTTCGACGAACCAGGTCGAGCCGCTGCCCGCCAGCCGGGGTCGCTGCCCCGTCGCATTCCTGAGCCGGTCGCGCCACTCGGCGAGCCGCGGCTCCACCGCGAGCGCCGCGGGCTCGAGGTCGTTGCCGTGCTCGCCGACCGGTCCCCCGAGGCGGTCCCACGCCCGGTAGACCTCGACCGTCGAGCACCCGAACGGCGGGATCAGCAGCGTGAAGCACCGGTCCACGAACGGGAGCGGCTCGACCAGCTCGCCGATGCCCCGCACCCGGGCCCGCCCGCCGACCAGACAGAACGGCACGTCGGCCCCGATGCGGGCCGCAGCCTCCAGGTCATCGAAGCCCGCGGCGCGCAGGATGGCCGCGGCATCGCTCGAGCCGCCACCGAGACCCGCGCCGGCCGGTATGCGCTTGTCGAGCCGGACGTGGGCCCGCAGACCGGCGAGGCGCTGGGCCTGCCGCACCAGGTTGCCGTCGTCGCCGGGCACCACCACACCATCCGGCGCCACCACCTCCAGGCCGTCGCCGTCGGTGAGCGTGAGGGTGTCGCACAGGTCGAGGCTCACCATCTCCGCGTCGATCAGGTGGTATCCGTCGGTGCGGATCCCCGTGATGCGCAACGAGAGGGTGAGCTTCGCCGGGGCGGCGAGGACGATCTCCGAGGCCACTCGCTCACCCTAGGGCTGCGACGGCATCGGCCAGCCGACCCCAGGCCTCGATGCCGAGCTGTTCGGGGCGAGCCTCGGGATCGATGCCCGCCCGGGCGAACGCGTCGGCCGGCACCCGACCCGCCAGCGACCGCCGCAGCATCTTGCGACGCTGCCCGAAGGCCTGGCGCACCAGCGAGAAGAGCAGGTCGGGACCCGACTCGACCGCGGGTCGCGGGCGGCGCACGATCCGCACCAGCACCGACTCCACCCGCGGCTGGGGCACGAACACCGTGGACGGCACGCGGCCGACGATGGCCGCCTCGGCGTGGTACGCGACCTTGAGCGAGGGGACCCCGTACGCCTCGTCACCCGGCCCGGCCACCAGGCGCTCGCCGGCTTCACGCTGGACCATCACCAGCATCCGCTGGATCTGGGGCACCTGGTCCAGCAGATCGAGCACCAACGGGGTGGCCACGTTGTAGGGCAGGTTGGCCACCAACACCCATCGCTCGCGCCTGGCGAGCACCCGCTTCCAGTCGAGTGTGCGGGCGTCGCCTTCCACCACCCGCACGCCGGCGGCCTCGACCTGCTCACGCAGGACGGGTAGCAGGTGCCGGTCGACCTCGACCGCGGTCACCGACGCGCCGGTCTCGGCGAGCGCCAGGGTGAGCGATCCCAGGCCGGCACCGATCTCGACGACCGCATCGTCCTCGCCCACCTCGGCCAGCCGGGCGATGCGCCGCACGGTGTTGGGATCCGCGACGAAGTTCTGGCCCAGGGCCCGGCTGGGACGCAGGCCGTGAGTGGTGAGCAGCTCGCCGATGCGGCGACGGCTCAGCAGGCGCCACCCCAGGGGGCCTTGCCCGCCTGGCGGTACAGGAACAGCGCCATGGCGTCCTGGTCCGCGGGCGATGCCAGGTTCGGGGGGACGCCGACCAGATCAGGGCGCCCGGCCCGCATCGCGGTGCTGTCCCAGCTCGAGCGCAGGAACTGGTAGGCGCCGTAGTAGAGGCCGTTGGACGAGACGATCGAGTAGTTGCCGCCCGACTCCCGCCGGCGGACGCAGGCCAGGAACGCCGCCTCCTCCGCGGTGGGCCCGGCGATGCCGGTGCTGGGGGGCGGTGGCGCGGCCTGCCGGGGAGCGGCGGTGGTCGGCGGCGCGGCGGGCACCTTGGGGGGCTTGGTGGTGGTGGTCGTCGGCTTGGGCTTGGTGGTGGTGGTCGTGGCCTTCGGTGCGGTGGTGGTCGGGGCCGCGGTGGCGGAGGTGGGTTCGGGGAGCGAGCTGGTGGTCGGCGGCTCGGTCACGGGGACGCTGGGCTCGGGTGCGAGCGAGAGCACGCTGGGGTCACCCGCGCCGGCTTCGACCGTCTGCTCGGCCTGCGCGACCGGCAGGAGGGCGACAGCGAGGGCGCCGAGGAGAATGGCACCCAGGGCGCCGTAGAAGAACCGGCGCCGCTGGGGCTGGTGGTTGTCGGATTCCATGACTGCGTACGCCCCAGGAAGGGCCCTACTCCGCCCGAGGCACTGGCGCGCACCCTAGGAGGCCCGTAACCCAACCGCAACTTTCGCAACGCCCTTGTGACGAACGTCAACGGGGGGACACGCTCGTCTCCGCTCCGTCATGGTTCCCTCCGCCGTGGTTCGAAGCGGATTCCCGGTGGCGGGATCGGCGTCCGTGGCCGCTCAGGAGGCGGATGACGGCGGGAGGCGGTAAAGGCGCTCGGCGTTCCGCCACGTGGTCTCGGCCACCTCCTCCACCGACCAGCCGCCCGCCCGGGCCACGGCCGCCCCCACCAGCGGGACCAGGGCCGGGCGGTTGGGACGCCCGCGGTGCGGCTCCGGCGCGAGGTACGGGCTGTCGGTCTCCACCAGGACCCGCTCCAGCGGGCAGCACGCCACCGCCTCCCGGAGGTCGTCGGCCCGCTTGAAGGTGACGATGCCGCTGAAGGAGAGCGACAGGCCCAGATCCAGCGCCCGCCGGGCCTCCTGCGGACCGCCGGTGAAGCAGTGCAGCACCGCCCGCTCGGGCACGCCCTCGGCCGCCAGGATCTCGAAGGTGTCCTCCCAGGCCTCGCGGGTATGGATCACCAGCGCCAGATCCTGCTCGTGCGCCAGGCCGATCTGGCGGGCAAACACCTCCCGCTGCACCGGCCGGGGCGAGTGGTCGTAGTGGTAGTCGAGGCCGCACTCCCCCACCGCCACCACCTCCGGCCGGTCGAGCAGCTCGGCGATCCCGTCGAGACCGCCGCTGGCGTCGTGGGGGTGGACACCGGCGGTCGCCCAGACCCCCTCGTGCGCAGCCGCCACCTCCACCGCCTGGCGGCTCTGCGCGGCATCGGTGCCCACCACGATCAGGCGGGCCACCCCCGCCGCCCGGGCCTCGGTGAGGAGGGCGTCGCCGGATGGGCCGGCCTCGAGGTGGCAGTGGTGGTCGATCCAGCGCACGAGGGACCGCCTTCGCGATCAGCCGGCCTGGATGCGGGGGAACAGCGGAGCGCCCTTCTGCACCGGCAAGCCGCCGGGATACCGGCCCCACGTCGCCGCACCCGGCAGCCGCTCGTCGGCGGGCGAGCCCGCCAGGCCGATGCGCCGCCAGATCTCCTCGGTCGTCCGTGGCACCGCCGGGTGCGCGAGCACGGCGACGATGCGCAGCACCTCCAGTGCGTCGCCCATCACCGCGTCGAGCTCGGGGCCCGGGTCCATCTTCCAGGGTTCGTTGGCCTCGAGGTGCGCGTTCGCGTCGTGCACCAGCCGCCAGGTGGCCTCCAACGCCCGCGACGGGGCGACCTCGGCCCAGGCGCCGGCGGTCGCCTCGTACACGTCGGCCGCCAGGGTCGCGAGGGGGCTGTCGGGCCGGGGGGCGGGGCCGATGCCGCCGCACTTCTTGGCCACCACCGTGGCGACCCGTGAGAGCAGGTTGCCCAGGTTGTTCGCCAGGTCGGTGTTGTAGCGGGTGACCATCCCCTCGTAGGAGAAGTCGCCGTCGGGCCCGAACGGCTGGTCACGCAGGAACTGGTAGCGGAACCCGTCGACGCCGAACTCCTCCACCAGGTCGGCCGGGAAGATCTGGTTGAGGCGGGTCTTGCTCATCTTCTCCCCGCCCACCAAGAGGAAGCCGTGCACGAAGATCCGGTGCGGGGGCGCCAGGCCCGCGGCCAGCAACATGGCCGGCCAGTACACGCAGTGGAAGCGCAGGATGTCCTTGCCGATCAGGTGGTGCACCGCCGGCCACCAGCGCTCGAAGCGTTCCTGGTCGCTCCCGAAGCCGATGCCGGTCACGTAGTTCACCAGCGCGTCGTACCAGACGTAGAACACGTGCTCGGGGTCCCAGGGCACCTCCACCCCCCAACGGATCGAGGTGCGGGTGATGGAGATGTCGGCCAGGCCCTGGCGGATGATGCCGAGCGCCTCGTTGCGCTTGCCCTCCGGCTGCACCGCGTCGGGCTCGGCCGCGTACCACTCGAGCAGGGGCTCCTCGAAGGCCGAGAGCTTGAAGAACCAGTTCTCCTCCTCGAGCCACTCCACCGGCCTGCCGTGGATCGGGCAGTTGCCGTCGATCAGGTCGGCTTCGGTGTAGTAGGCCTCGCAGGACACGCAGTACAGGCCGGCGTAGGTGCCCTTCTCGATCCAGCCGTTGTCGTAGATGCGCTGCAGGAACGCCTGCACGCTGCGGTGGTGGCGGGGCTCGGTGGTGCGGATGAAGTCGTCGTTGGAGATGTCGAGCAGCCGCCAGGTCTCGCGGAAGCGTTCGCTGGTGGCGTCCGCGTGGGCCAGCGGCTCGAGCCCGCGCTCGGCGGCGGCGCGAGCGACCTTGAGCCCGTGCTCGTCGGTGCCGGTGAGGAAGAAGACGTCGTCGCCGATCAGTCGGTGCCAGCGAGCGAGCGCATCGGCGGTGACAGTGGTGTACGCGTGCCCGATGTGGGGCACGTCGTTGACGTAGTAGATGGGTGTGGTCACGTAGAAGCGGCCCGGCACGGCTCACAGGCTACGGGCCGCGGCACACCCCGACGAACCGGTCGCACATCCCGACGCACCCGGTGCCAGCCAGGGGCGCACCACGATCCGGCTGCGCGCCGGCAGGCCGGGCACGTACACGAACGTGACCCATCGATCACCCGGCTCGGCCCCGTCGGGTCGCAGCTCGACCACCGGCTCGTCCTCGTCCAGGCCGTCGAGCACGTTGCGAGCCCCGAGGACCATCCCCGCCACCGCCACCCCGGCCAGACCGCCTCGCCCCACCCGGCCCCTGGTGCTGGGCTCTCGCCCGTGCCCCGGCGCCCACCCGTCGAGGGCGGAGAGGGTCGCCTCGTCGTAGAGGTCCTCGAAGGCCGGACCGTGCTCCACGGACGCCAGCCTACGAGCCGGCTTCCCGTGCGAGACTGGCCCCGATGGGCAGGACCGCGCTGGCAACCATCGGTGCCGCCATCGCGGGGCTGGTGGTGGTGACGTCGCTCACCGGCCTCAGCGGGCCAGGACCGTTGCACCGCTACCCCTACCGGGACCTGCGCGCCCTCGCCGAAGCGATCGACGACCAGGCCGGTGACCTGCGCACCCCCGACGACTGCTGGCGGGCGCTCGACGGGGCCAGTGGCCCGATCCGGGAGATCGTCCGGGTCGACCTGCTGCGCAGCCGAGTCGTGGTGCGCGGGTACGCCTCCGAGTCGGGCCACATCGACCGGGTGACCGCCACCGCCGTCGACCAGGGGATCGCCCGTGCTCTGGCCATCGATCCGAGTTTCTCCCGGGCGATGGTCATCGTGGAGCCTTCACCCGACGGGTGGTCGCCACTGGTCTCGTGCCCTTTGGTGATCCGCCGATGGGTCACCGGGTTCTGACGGCGTCGACGGCGTCGACGGCATCGGCGCCATCAACGACAGCTGACGACAGCTGACGACACCTGACGACAGCTGACGACAGCTGACGACAGCTGACGACACCTGGCGGCACCCGCGCCATCGGCGACGGCTGAGGCGCCCGCCAGCGGACGCCTCAGCCGTCGCGGGTGGCGAGCTCGTACACCCGGCGCTTGCCGGCCCCGAGGCGCCGGGCCACCGCGGCCACCGCGTCCTTGGTCGAACGGCCCGACGCGAGCTCGTGGCCCAGAGCCCCGAGGATCTCGTCGTCGGTCGGCCCCGTGCCGGCGGGCGCGCCCTGGACCACGACCACGTACTCGCCGCGAGGCTCGACCTCGCTGGCGCGGCGGGCGGCCTCGCCCAGCGGGCCCCGCCAGACCTCCTCGTGGAGCTTGGTGAGCTCGCGGGCCAGCGCCACCGGTCGATCCTCCCCGAACGCGGCGGCCAGATCCGCGAGGGTGCGGGCCAGTCGGTGGGGGGCCTCGAACAGCACGATGGTGCGCTGCTCCCTCGCCAGGGCGGCGAGACGCTCGGCCCGAGCACCGCCCTTGCGGGGCAGGAACCCTTCGAAGACGAACCGGCCCGTGGGCAGACCGCTGACGACCAGCCCTGCCACCAACGCAGAGGGCCCAGGCACCACCTCGACCTCGAACCCCGCAGCGAGCGCGGCCCGCACCAGGCGCTCACCCGGGTCGGAGATGCCGGGCATCCCGGCGTCGGTGGTCACGGCGACCCGCTCGCCCCGCGCCAGGCGGGCCAGCACCTCCTTGACCTGCGCGGCCTCGGTGTGGTCGTTCACGACCAGGAACCCCGGCCCTCGCACCCCGGCTCGCTCCAGCAGCTTGCCCGCCCGGCGGGTGTCCTCGCAGGCGACGACGTCCGCAGAGCGCAGGGCGTCGACGGCCCGCGGGGAGAGATCACCGAGGTTCCCGATCGGCGTGCCCACCAGCACCAGGACGCCTCCCGCCGCGCTCATGAGGACCCCGGAGCGCCTCCGTCGAGGCCGCGGACCTCGAGCCGGTCACCGGGCGCCAGACCCCAGCGACCGAACGCCCCCGCCTCGGCCTCGATCACGCCGTGAGCCCGCCACACCGGCAGGGTGATCCGGTTCGGTCGCAACCGGCAGGTGCGCACCACGACCAGCTCCCGGTCGACGAAGGCCACGTCGATGGGGAACCGCATCCCGAAGCTGTGCACCGACTTCGCGGGCCGCAGCAGGATGGCGCCCTCGATGCCGTCACGGCCGAGCAGGCCCCGGGTGCGGCCACGCAGCGACTCCGCGACCTCCAGCGTCGCGAGGACCTGCTCGTCACGCACCAGCCAGGCCATCTCGAGGGTCAGACGTTGAACCGGATCTCGAGCACGTCACCGTCGGCCACCTCGTAGTCCTTGCCCTCGACCCGCAGCTTCCCGAGCTCGCGCGCCTTGGACCACGAGCCGATCTCGAGCAGCTCGTCCCAGTGGATGACCTCGGCCCGGATGAAGCCCCGCTCGAAGTCGGAGTGGATGACCCCCGCACACTGCGGCGCCTTCCAGCCCGCCCGGAACGTCCAGGCGCGGGTCTCCTTCTCCCCGGTGGTGAAGAACGTGCGCAGACCCAGCAGGTGGTACGCGGCGCGGATGAAACGGGGCAGGCCTCCCTCCCCGAGCCCCAGGGCCTCGAGCATCTCCGCCCGCTCGTCGGGGTCGAGCTGCGCGGCTTCGGCTTCGAGCTGCACGCAGGCGCCGATCACCTCCCCGTGATCGCCGAGCTCGGCGACCACCGGCGCGATCTTCTCGTCGATGCGATCGAGGTCGCCCTCGCCGACGTTCACCACCGCCAGCACGGGCTTGTCGGTGAGCAGGAAGTAGCTCCCGAGCGGCTCACGTTGCGCCGCCGCCAGGTCGCTGCGATAGATCGGGGTGCCCGCAGCCAGCACCTCGTGGGCCGCTTCGAGCGCGGCCACCTCGTCGGCGATCGCCTTGTCGTGCCTGGCCGCCTTGCGGCGCTTGCCGAGCTGGTTGTCGACGCTGTCGAGGTCCGCGAGGCTCAGCTCGATCTCGAGGACCCGGAGGTGCTCGAGGGGATCGGGCGAGCCCGGCACGTCCGGGTCGTCGAAGGCCCGCAGCACGTAGACGATCGCGTCGACCTCGCGGATCCCGGCGAGGAACCGGTTGCCGAGCCCCTCGCCCTTGCTCGCTCCCTCCACCAGCCCACCGATGTCGGTGAACTGCACGCTGGCGGGGATCACGCTGCGGGAGTTGCTCATCGCGGCGAGACGATCGAGGCGGTCATCGGGCACCTTCGCCACCCCGATGTTGGGGTCGGTGGTGGCGAAGGCGTACGGCGCAGCCAGGGCGCTCCCGCCCGACAGCGCGTTGTACAGCGATGACTTGCCGGCGTTCGGCAAGCCGACGAACCCGAAGCGCTCCACGAGGTCAGGGTACCGCCTGACCTCCTACGCTCGATCCGTGCCCGAGCTGCCGGAACCGCCGCTGTCGCCGGCCGGCGCGCTGGAGGCGATCGTCTACTACCTCGACCGGGCCCTGGCGCCGGCCTCCAAGGTCCGGGCCTTCCTCCGGGCGGCGCAGGTGGTGCGCGAGCAGGGCGACGAGCGCATCGCGCAGCTCGCGGCGGCCGGGCGGCTGGAGGACCTCCCCGGGATCGGGCCGTCGAGCGCGCAGGTCATAACCGAGGCGCTGGCCGGGCTGGTGCCGGCGCGCCTGGTGCGAGCGGAACGCGAGAGCCGCCTCCCGCTCACCGATGAGGCGAGGCCCTACCGGGCCTCGCTGCGGGGCGACTGCCACGTCCACTCGGATTGGAGCGACGGGGGCGCCACCATCGAGCAGATGGCACGCGCCGCGCAAGCGCTCGGCCACGAGTACCTGGTGCTCACCGACCACTCCCCCCGGCTCACGGTGGCCCACGGCCTCGACCGCGACCGGCTGGCGGCACAGCTCGAAGAGGTGGAGCGCCTCAACGCGGTGCTCGCCCCGTTCTCGATCCTCACTGGGATGGAGGTGGACATCCTCGAGGACGGCACGCTCGACATGGACGACGACCTGCTGGCTCGCCTCGACGTGGTGGTGGCCAGCGTGCACTCGAAGCTGCGCATGGACGAGCGCCAGATGACCCGGCGCATGGTGCTCGCGGTCTCGAGCCCCCACGTGGACATCCTCGGTCACTGCACGGGGCGCAAACTGCGCTCACGTGGGGCGCAGGTGGCCTCGGACCCCGAGGTGGCCCGGCCCCCGTCGCGCTTCGACCCGGAGCTGGTGTTCGCCGCCTGCGCCCGCTTCGACACCGCGGTGGAGATCAACTGCCGCCCCGAACGCCAGGACCCACCCGACCCCCTGCTCGAACTGGCCCTCGACTGGGGCTGCAAGGTGGCCATCGACACCGACGCGCACGCTCCCGGTCAACTGGAGTGGCAGGTCTTCGGCTGTGAGAAGGCGGCACGCCACCGCATCGCGCTCGGCCGCATCGTCAACACCTGGACCGCCGGCGAGTTGATCGAATGGGCCGGCTCGCACCCCACGGGGTAGCGTTGCCCACCTATGTCGAAGAAGACGTCGAAGCGCAAGACCAACGCTCGCCGCAAGCCGGCGAACCACGGGCGCAAGCCGAACGCCGGCCGCGGCTGACGGGCCCTCGCGCCGAGGCGCATGGCGACCCCCTCCGCCGTCCCGCCCCCACCGCCGACCCGCCGCGACGACGTCGTCGACCTCCTCCACGGCCGCGAGGTCGCCGATCCCTACCGGTGGCTCGAGGACGGTTCCTCCGAGGCCACCCGATCCTGGGTCGAAGCCCAGAACGCGCACACCTCGCGCATCCTGTCGGTCGTCCCCGGGCGCGACGCGCTCCACCAGCGCCTGGTCACCCTCCTGCGCGCCGGATCGTCGGTGGCGTGCATGGTCGCGGGCGACCGGGTGTTCTCCCTGGAACGCTGGGGACGGCACGACCAGGCGGTGCTGGTGGTCCGGCCCGCCAAGGCGCGGGGCCTGGCGCGCACCATCGTCGATCCGCACCGCCTGACCGGCGACCCCACCACCGCGATCGACTGGTACCACCCTTCACCTGACGGACGCCTGGTCGCCTACGGGCTGTCGTCGGGGGGCGACGAGCGCAGCACGCTCCACGTCCTCGACGTCGAGACCGGCAAGCGGCTGGCCGACCGCATCCCCAACACCCGCGCCGCGTCGATCGCCTGGACGCCCGACGGGCAGGCCTTCGCGTACACCCGGTACCCCGAGCCTCACACCGTTCCCGACGAGGAGCAGGGCTACTGGCGCAAGGTCTACTGGCACCGGCTGGGCCAGCACTGGCGCCAGGACGAGCTCGTGTGGGACAAGCTGCCCGACAAGACCGCGTGGACCAACGTGGCGATCTCCCGCGACGGGCGGTGGATGCTGCTGCACGTCTCGCTGGGGTGGAGCCGGGTGGACGTGCACCTCATCGACCGCAGCACGGGTGCGCACACGGTCATGATCGAAGGGGTCGAAGCCGTCTCGTCGTTCACCGTCGTGGGCGACCAGGTCATCGGGGTCACGACCCTCGATGCCGATCGTGGCCGGGTGGTGTCGGCACCGGTCGCGGCCGCGTGGCAGGACCACTGGTGCACGATCGTGCCCGAGAGCGATCACGTCCTGGAGGCGGTGGTGCCGACCGCCGACTCGCTGCTGGTGCTGTCCTCGCGCTCGGCGGTGTCGTACCTCGACCGGTATCGCCTCGACGGGACCGGTCACGAGCCCGTCGAGCTGCCGGGCATCGGGTCGCTCGCCGGGTTGTCGGGCAGCCGCGACCGGGACGAGGCGTTCTTCTCGTTCACCTCGTTCGCGCTGCCACCGACCATGTACCGCTGGCGTCCGGGCACAATCCAGGACTGGAGCCGGCTCCGCCAGTACGACGGCAGCGGGGAGGAGACGCCGCGCGACATCGTGGTCGAACAGGTTCGCTACGAGAGCACCGACGGAACGCCGGTGACGATGTTCCTCATCCGGGCGGCGCAGACCATCCCGTCGCCGGACACTGCGTGCATCCTGACCGGGTACGGCGGCTTCTCGATCACCATGGGCCCGGCGTACTCGGCCGCGGTGGTGGCGGTGTGCGAGCGGGGGGCGATCTACGCGGTGGCCAACATCCGCGGCGGTGCGGAAGAGGGCGAGGCCTGGCACCGGGCGGGGATGCGCGAGCACAAGCAGCGAAGCTTCGACGACTTCGCGGCCGCCGCCCGATGGCTCGTGGCAGAGGGGATGACCTCTCCCGAGCGGTTGGCGATCCGCGGCGGGAGCAACGGGGGTCTGTTGGTCGGCGCGACCATCACCCAGCACCCGGAGCTGTGCCGCGCCGCGCAGATCGCGGTGCCGCTGCTGGACATGCTGCGCTACCACCACTTCCTCATCGCCCGCTTGTGGATCCCCGAGTACGGCGACCCGGACCTCCCCGAGGAGTTCGAGTGGCTGCACGCCTACTCTCCCTACCACCGGGTGGTGGATGGCACCTGCTACCCCGCGGTGCTGCTCACGACCGCCGAGGGCGACAGCCGGGTCGATCCGATGCATGCCCGCAAGATGGCGGCTCGTCTCCAGGCGGCGACTTCCTGCGGCACCGAGCGTCCGATCCTGCTGCGGGAAGAGCGTGAGGCCGGCCACGGCCAGGGCAAGCCGGTGTCCAAGCAGGCCGAGGAGCTGGCCGACGCCCTCGGCTTCCTCTTCTGGCAGCTCGGCACCTGAGCGACCTGTGCACTCGTGCGAACCGTCAGGTCCCAGAAGCGGGTAAGTCGAGCAGCTATGACGGCTCTCCGAGATCCAGCGACGACAGCGCTCGGATAGCGTCACGGGGTGCCCTCAACCCCTTCACGAGACCTGGTCGCCGTCGACAACCCCCACCCCGGACGCGACTACGAGGTGCGCTGCGAGACCCCCGAGCTGACCTGCCTGTGCCCGATGACCGGCCAGCCCGACTTCGCCACCGTCGTGGTCACCTACGTGCCCGACCGCAAGATCGTGGAGCTCAAGTCGCTCAAGCTCTACCTGTGGAGCTTCCGCGACGAAGGGCACTTCCACGAGGACGTCACCAACCGGATCCTCGACGACCTGGTGGCGGCGATCGCACCCCGGCGCATGACCGTGGAGACCCACTGGAACGTGCGGGGTGGCATCACCACCACGGTGACCGCCCGCCACCCGTCTGCCGAGCCCGATCGATCGGACCCGCCCTCGCCCTGACCACCGAGAGCAGCGCCACCACCGACGCGAGCGGGCGCCCCTGCGAGCCGGTCGGTGCCGAGCTGGCCGCCGGCGCCACCGACCGGATCGACGTGGAGCTCGCCGACTACGTGATCAACCTCGACCATGCCGCGACCCGAGCGGGCGCGGTCACCTTCGTGGCGCACAACATCGGCACGGAGGACCACGAGGTCGCCTTCCTGCCCGGCGGAGGCCCCGTGCCCACCGTGCCCGGCGGCGAACCCGATGAAGCGGCGCTGGAGGCGGCGGGAGCCTTCGAGCTCGAAGCGTTCGGTCCCGGGCGGACGTGCGACGCCACCTTCGTGCTCGACCCGGGCACCTACACCTTGTTCTGCGTGGTCCACGCGCCCGACGGGCGGACGCATCTGGCCCACGGGATGCACGCCACCCTCACCGTGACCTGACCCGTTCGCCAGATCCGACGGTCCGGGTGCGCCGCCGGGCGGGAGTGCTCAGACCCCGTCGGGCATGTTCTCCGGCCGGGGAAGCTCCTCCCGCTCGACCACTTCGGCGGGCGCGGTCTCCGAGGGGGGAGGGTTCGGCACCTTGCTGGCACCGAGGTCGACGAACCGGCCGATGTGCGCCAGGGTCGCCCACGACAGCCGCTGCGCACCCCATGTGCTCAGGTGCAGGTTGTCCTTCTGGTAGGGGCCGCGCAGCTTGCCGTCCGCGTAGGTGACCTCCTTGGCGAACACGTGGTCGGGCCCGCCGAGGATGGCGAAGGTGTCGACGTAGGTGACCCACGGACGCGTCTGGGCCTCGGTCCAGTAGATGTAGTTGAGCACGTCCATGTTCGAGATCTGCGACCCCGGACCTGCCGGTACGGCACCGACCCAGACCACCAGGCGATCGTTGTCGGGGCTCTTCAACAGGTCCATCGTGGCGCCGACCCGGCGGCGGTACTCCGCATACCACTCCGGGGTGTACTTCTTGACCACCCGACCACCCTCGAGCTCGAGGTTCTGGTCGTCGTTGGCGCCGAACATCACGACCACGACGTCGGGGTCGAGGCCGGGAAGCACGTCCTTCGCGAAGTGCTCGGGCCAGTTGAAGTAATCGGGGCGGATCAAGCCGGTGCCGAGCTGGTAGTCGAGGGTGGATTTGAACAGGCCGGTGGAATCCGCGATCGGCTGCATCTGCACCCCGAACGAGCCGCCCACGGAGTCACCGCCCACCCACAGCTTCAGCGGGTCGGCGGGTGTGGGCGTGCGCAGGCGCAACACGGGCGGCGCGGTGGTGGCCGGCCCGGACTCGGCCTCGGTCGCTTCCTTCTGGGCCAGCAGTTCCTCGTAGCTCGGCCCACCTCCTGCGCGGCGCCCGAGCGCCTCGTCGAGCGCGTTGCGAGGTCCGCTGAGCCCGACCGCGTCGCTGACGTCGGCAACGGCCTGCGCCACGTGCTGGCGGAAGCCGTCACCCCGGGCCTTGCTCTTGCGCAGGGTGGCGTCCGCGTTGAGCAGCGCGGCGAGCAGCAACCCGACCACCACCACCACCAGCACGATGCCCGCCGGCATCGTGCCCGGCCGCTCGGGCCGCTGGCCCCGGAGCAGGCGCGCCAGCAGCGACGGGTCCGCACCTCCACGAGCCGAGCGGGCCGACCCGCGCGATGGCGCCACCTCCCGAGCCACCTGCATGGGCGGCAACGGTACCGGTCGCTCGCCGGTGGGAGCACTCACGTCCGCCACCGCCTCGACATCAGAACTGGAAGTAGATGAACGGGGCGATGCCCTCCGGCCCGAGCGCGTTGATGCCGACCAGCGCGGCGGCCACCAGCCCGATCTGCAGGGCCGGTGCCAGGCGGCCGAAGCCGCGCTGCACCTGCTCCGGGATGCTCGGGGGCACGAACTGCGAGGCCAGCATCGCCACGATGGTCGCGGCGAGCAACGGGGTCACCAGCGTGGAGGCACCGCCCGTGACCGGCACCAGCTGGCCCAGCACCGCGAGCGCCCCGTCGAGTGACGTCGCCCGGAAGAACACCCAGGCCAGCGCGACGACATGGAACGTGAGCAGCCACTGGAGCACCGCCACCACCCGCGGCGGCACCCCCAGCGGCTCGCGCTCGGCCCACCGGGCCTTGACCACCCGCTCACCGATCAGCACCCCACCGTGGATCGCCCCCCAGATGACGAAGGTCCAGTTGGCACCGTGCCAGAGCCCACCGAGCAGCATGGTGAGCATCAGGTTGAGGTAGACGAACCACCGGCGGGGTTGGTTCCCCCGAGCGGGATCGAACATCGCCACCAACCGGGAGCTGCGGTTGCCCCCGAGGGGGATGTACAGGTAGTCGCGCAGCCACCGCGACAAGGTCATGTGCCATCGCCGCCAGAACTCCTGCACCGAGCGCGACCGGTACGGGGCGTCGAAGTTCTGCGGGAAGCGGATCCCGAGCAGGAGGGCCACACCGATGGCGATGTCGGTGTACCCGCTGAAGTCGGCGTAGATCTGGATCGCGTACGCGTAGATGCCGAAGAGCACCTCCAGGCTGCTGTGTCCCTGCGGGAACTGGAAGACCGGATCCGCGATGGTCGCCATGTAGCTGGAGATCACGACCTTCTTGAACAGCCCGCGGAAGATCAGCATGAACGCTTCCGAAGACTCGACCGCTCGGGGGTCCGGGCGGGTGTCGAGCTGCCAGGCGAACTCGCTGGCCCGCACGATCGGACCCGCGACCAGGTGGGCGAAGAATGACAGGTACACCGCGAAGTCGAGCAGCGGCATCGGTTTGCGCCACTCGCCGCGCCCGATGTCGACCACGTAGCTGATGGCCTGGAAGGTGAAGAAGGAGATACCCACGGGGAGCACGATCCCGAGCAGCGGCGGATCGAGGTCGAAGCCGAGGCGGTTCAGCCAGCTGCTCCCGGTAGACAGCACGAACTCCGCGTACTTGAAGAACCCCAGGGCGCCGAGGTTGATCAGCACCGCCAGGCGCACCAGGCGCGTACTGGTCGTGGTGCGCTGCCCCTCGGGGCCGAGCGACGCGTAGATCTGCCTCCCGAAGAACCAGTTGACCCCGATCGATCCCAGCAGGAGGAACACGTAGTACCAACGGAACCAGCCGTAGAAGATCAGGCTGGCGGCGAGGATGAACAGGCGCCACCACTTCGGGAACGGTCGCAACAGCCAGTTGCCCGTGAACACGACCACGAAGAAGATCGCGAAGTCGACGGTCGGGAACAGCATCGGAGCGGGCGACTCGGCCGAGGAGCAGGAGGATGCCGGAGCGCGGAACGCTAGCCCAGTTGCGTGGCCCGTTCAGCCATGGGCCGTTCGATCCACGTAGGAGCTGACCGCGCCGTGCAGCGACTCGAGCTCGCGGGCCGCGTCGGCTTCGGCCCGAGCCAGCGATGACGGTGTGTCACCGACGGCCCGGCAGACCCGCCCGTAGACCTTCAGCTTGGGCTCGGTGCCGCTGGGCCGGGCGATCAGCCGAGCGTCGCCGCCGAGGTGGAGCACCACTGCGTCGACCGGTGGGAGCCGCCCACCGGCGAGGAGGTCCTCCACTCGGCGGACCTCGTGGTGGCCGAGCCGCGCCGGTGGCGACGACCGCAGGGCGGCCATCAGGGCATCGATCCTCGACCGGGCGGCGTAGCCGGTGAACCGGAACGACCAGGTGGCGGTGGCGAACAGCCCGTGACGCCGGGCGAGCTGCTCGAGGCGGTCCCACACGGTGAGCCCCGCGGCGCGAAGCTCGGCGGCGAGCTCGGCGAACGCCAACGCCGCGGCGATGCCGTCCTTGTCCCGGAGGTAGCCGTCCACGGCGTAGCCGAGCGCCTCCTCGTAGGCCAGCACGAGCTCCCACTCGGGGTGGGCGATCACCGGGCGCATGAGCCACTTGAACCCCGTCAGGGTCTCGACGTGGTGCACGCCGTGCGCGGCCGCGAGCCGCGCCACCAGCCCGGAGGAGACGAACGTGTCGACCACCAGCCGCTCACCAGGCCCGCCGTTGCTGCGGCGAAGCCGATAGTCGGCCAGCAGCGCGCCCACCTGATCTCCGGTCAATCGCCGCCAGAGCCCGTCGCGCCCGCGGACCGCCACGCCCAAGCGGTCCGCGTCGGGGTCGTGGGCGAGCACCAGGTCCGCGCCGAGCGCCTCCGCCTGGCCGTAGGCCAGGTCGAGCACCCCATCTTCCTCGGGGTTGGGGTAGGGCGTGGTCGGGAAGGCCGGATCGGGCACCGCCTGCGCGGCCACCACGTGCAGCGGTTCGAAGCCCGCGGCGGCGAACACCCGCTCCGTGACGTCGAGCCCGACACCGTGCAGGGGCGTGTAGACGATCGACAACTGGCGGGGGCCGGCACCGAGTCGACTCACCGCCCGCTCTACGTATGCGTCGACGACGTCGCTGCCCGCCTGGCGGATGCCGCGGGAGTCCTCTGCACCGTCACCGCCAGGCACCTCGAGCAACGCGGGGGCGCCCCCGCCGTCACCCTCGGCGATCTCGTCGATCGCGGCCGCGATCTGCCGATCCACCGGCGGCACGATCTGCGCGCCGTCATCCAGATACACCTTGAAGCCGTTGTCCGCCGGCGGGTTGTGGCTGGCGGTGCACATCACGCCCGCGTCGGCACCGAGCAGCCGGACCGCGAACGCCACCAGCGGCGTCGGCACCGGCCGGGGGAACAGGACCGCCACCCCGCCCGCTGCCGCCACGACCCTCGCGGTCTCGAGCGCGAACTCGTCCGACTTGCGCCGAGCGTCGTAGCCGACGACGACCTTCCGGCCGTCGCCGAGATAGCGCATCAACCCTGTGGCGGCACGGCGGACCACCACCCGGTTCATGCGGTTCGGCCCGGCACCCATCTCCGCCCGCAAGCCAGCAGTGCCGAACTCGAGCCGGCGGTCGAACCGGTCACGCAGCCCGTCCTCGTCCCCCACCGCCACCAGCGCGTCGAGCTCGGCCCGGGTCTCGGGATCGGGATCGGTGGCCTGCCAGGCCCGCACCCGTCGGATCAGCTCGGCGTCGAGCATGGCCCCCAGTCTGCTCGCGGCTGGCCACGGGCGAGGACCTCGAGGTGCCGGTAGGGTCCTCGAGGTGCGAGACGACCTCTCCGTGCTCGACGCCACCGGGCAAGCCGAACTGGTGCGCTCGGGCGCCTGCACCCCGCTGGAGCTCGTCGACGCCGCCATCGAGCGCGTCGAGAGCCTGAACCCGCGGTTGAACGCGATCATCCATCCCCTCTTCGACAAGGCCCGCGACCAGGCCCGGCGCGATCCGGATATGGCGGCGCGCCCGTTCGCCGGCGTGCCAATGGGCCTCAAGGACGCGGTCGCGCACTCCGCGGGCGACCCCCACCACCTCGGCATGCGGTTCCTGCGGGACCTCGGATGGACCGAAGACGACGACGCCTGGCTGGTCACCCGGTTCCGCGACGCCGGGCTGTCGATCATCGGCAAGACGAACGTCCCGGAGCTGGCCTTCTCCGACACCACCGAGCCCGTCGCCTACGGCCCGACGCGAAACCCCTGGGATCCCGCCCGCTCACCCGGCGGGTCCAGCGGTGGCAGCGCGGCTGCGGTGGCTTCGGGCATGGTGCCCGTCGCCCACGGTAACGACATGGGCGGCTCGATCCGCATCCCCGCCAGCGCGTGCGGCCTGGTCGGTCTCAAGCCCACCCGGGCACGGACCTCGCTGGCACCGTCGCTGGGCGAGCTGTGGGGACCGACCACCCACGAGGGCGTGCTCACCCGCACCGTACGCGACACCGCGGCCGTGCTGGACCGCATCGCCGGATCCGCACCGGGTGATCCCTACACCGCACCCCCGCCAGCGCGCCCGTTCCTCGACGAGCTCGGCGCGGATCCCGGCTCGCTGCGCATCGGGCTTCGGGTGGAGCTGCCCGCGCCGGGCGGCGAGCCCCACAGCGCGTGCCGGGCCGCGGTGGAGCGGACCGGACAGGCGCTGGAGGACCTCGGCCACCGCGTGGACTGGTCCGCCCCGGACGCCTTGGAGCTCAGCCTCGACGACGCCCTGCTGATGTTCCCCGTGTTCGCGGCCCGCGAGCTCGACCGCTGGTCGGCCCGCACCGGCCGGGTCATCGGCGAGGACGACGTGGAGCCCGCGACCTGGGTGATGGCGGAGATCGGCCGGTCCGTCACCGCCGCTCGGTACCTCGCCTGCCTGGACGCCGCGCAGCGCTGGTCCCGGCAGGCGGCGGCCTGGTGGGCGGCGGGCTGGGACGTGCTGGTCACCCCCACCCTCCCCGAGCCACCTCCGCCGCTGGGCGAACTCACCGGCCCGACCGGCGCCCGACTGGTCGCCTACACGCTGCCGTGGAACCTGAGTGGGCAGCCGGCGATCTCCCTGCCGCTGCACCAGGACCACTCGGGCCTGCCGATCGGTGTCCAGCTCGTCGCGGTGCAAGGCCGCGAAGACCTGCTCCTCCGGCTCGCCGCCCAACTCGAGCAGGCGCTGCCCTGGCAAGACCGCCTCCCGCCGATCCACGCGTCGCGCTGAGAGGACGATGACGCCGCCGATGCCCACGATCGACACCATCGAGGTCGCTGATCCGCCGGAGGCCTGGCGGGCGGCCGGCTTCGACGTCGACGACGACGCCACCTGCCGGGTCGGCGGGGTGCGGATACGCCTGGTGGGCCGGGAACGGGGCCGGCGCATCCTGTCGTGGGCGTTGCGGGACGCCACCGTCACGAGCCCCGACCTCGACGGCCTCCCCACCGCTGCAAGCACGGCGCGACCCTGCGAGCCGGCCCGCCACCCGAACGGTGTGCTCCAGATCGACCACGTGGTGCTGGTGACCCCCGACCCCGCTCGGACCACGGCGATGCTGTGCGCCGCGGGGTTCGAACCGCGCCGGACCCGCCACACAGACCAGTACGGGCCGCCGTTCCTGCAAGTGTTCTTCCGCGCCGGCGAGGTCATCGTGGAGGTGATCGGCCCCGAGGAGCCGAGCGGGGACGGGCCGGCGGCGTTCTTCGGCCTGGCCTACACGGTGGCCGACCTCGACGCGACCGCCGCGCTGCTCCGCGACGCGCTCGGCACCCCCAAGGCAGCTGTGCAACCCGGCCGGCGCATCGCCACCCTCCGGCACAAGGCGCTCGGTCTGTCGGTGCCCACCGCGTTCCTGTCCCCCGGGCCGGACGCGCTGGGGCGCGAGCAGGGCCCAGCGCGCTGACCGGCCCGCTAGGGGTGCGGCTACCCTCGGGCCGAGATGCTCGACCACGTCTTCACCGATGCCATCGGGGCGCTACGCGACGCGTTCGAAGGGGCCCTGCTCGAACGACAAGCGTTCGAGGAACGGTTCCAGATGGACATGCTGCTCGGGGACATGCGCTGGGAGACCAGCTACGGGCTCCCCGGCGAAGGCCTCCCACCGCGGGTGCAGGCCGACATCACCCTCTCCTGGCCGACGTGGTCGCAGACCTCCTACCGCCTCTGGTACATCGACGAGCCCTTCGACGAGCCGCCCCGCATCGACATCGAGATCGTGTTGCGCGTTCAGCGCCTCGCCTCCTCCCCCGATCCGGCGATGCTGCTGAGCGTGCTGCCCACCGAGAGCCCGCCGATCGCCAGCGAGCCGTTGCACCGCTCAGGGCCGACGATCGAGACGGTGTACCCACCCGACCTCAAGGAGCCCGAGTACGCCATCGAGGTCAGCTACGACGGCTGCTACGAGTTCGACGAAGCCACCCTCGAGGACGGCCGCATCCTCGACGACCACTTCTCCGCGATGGGCGGGTGGATCTCCTCCACCCTGGTACGCGTAGGCGATCTCACCTGGGACTTCCTCCCGCCGCTCGACGGCGGGGAGTAGCAGGGCCGATCAGCCGATTCAGCCCGATCAGAACGACTTGGGGTTCGGAAGCAGGTCGTCGAAGCGCGGGTCGCGCTTCTCGCTCTTGGCGGCGAAGCTCTCCATCATGTCGGCCGGCTGGAACATGCCCGTCTGCCAGGTGGCGATGTAGTTGAGCCCGTCGGCGACCGAGTGGTCGCGGGCGTAGTTGACCATCTCCTTGGTTCCCCAGATCGCCAGCGGGCTCTTGGCGGCGATCTCGCGGGCGATCTCCATCACGGCCTCCAGCATCGCCTCCTGGGTGTCGAACACCTCGTTGACCAGCCCGACCTCCTTCGCCCGCGCAGCCGGCATGCGCCGCCCGGTGTAGGCCAGCTCGCGGGCCACACCCTCAGGGATCAGCTTCGGCAGGCGCTGCAGGGTGCCGACGTCGGCGGTCATGCCGATGTTGATCTCCTGGACCACGAAGAACGCGTCCGCGGTCGCGTAGCGACAGTCGCACGCGGTGACCATGTCGACCGCGCCGCCCACGCAGCCACCCTGTACCGCGGCGAGCACCGGCTGGCGGGCCTTCTCGAGGGCGTTGAAGCTCTCCTGGAGCAGCAGCGCGGTCTGGCGCAGCCGGGCCCGGGTGCGGCCCATCTCGGTGGTGCGGGGCTCCTCGTTCCCTGGCAGGCCGGCCCCTCCGGTGAAGACCGACAGGTCCATCCCGGCGCTGAAGTGCTTGCCGGTGGAGGACAGCACGATCACCCTGGCCGATCCGTCGTCATCGATCTCCCGCACGATCTGCGGTAGCTCCGACCAGAAGGCCGGCACCATGGTGTTCAGCTCGTCCGGCCGGTTGAGGCGCAGGTGCGCCACCTTGTCGCTGATCTCGACGTCGAAGCAGCAGTAGCCCATGCCGCCACCCTAGGCGGCTGGGCGGTACCCGACACTCTCCAAGCCTCCCGCCCGGTGCTTCCCCTCATCCTCACGTCCTGGCATGTCAAACGCGTGCCAGAGCACGCGTTTGACATGCCAGAACGAAAGAGCGAACACGCGATCGAGCGACGGGAGTGGGAAAGACGGCTTTCTAGAACTTGTTGCAAAGATGGGCCGAATGGCCTAGAAGTGTGTGCGGAGGGAGTGGCATCCGACACACCGGGTGCCCGAGGAAGGAAGGAACCCGCACATGCGAAAGACCCTGGCCGCCGTGGCGCTCGCCGCCACCCTGCTGCTCACCGCCGTGCCGGCAGCCGACGCCGCCGGCTGGTGGAGCCGGAGCAAGCCGGCGCCGGCCCCCCAGCCGACCCGCACGCTGTCCTACACAGAGTCGTGGTTGCTGCAGTCGGTGCTCGACAACGTGGCCCTCACCGACATCGAGCTCACCCCGGCCGGGCGGCAGTTCCTCAACAGCATCCTGCGGGCCCTGATGCCCAAGCTCTGCCCGATCGTGGCCAACGCCGCCGCACCGGAGTTCCGCGACCTGGTGCTGCAAGGCTGCCAGGGGGTCGCCGCCGCGCCCGACCCGTACGGCGCGCTCCTGGACTTCCTGCCGCTGGCCTGCGCGGGAGGGGACCTGATCTTCCCGGACTACCGACAGCTCATCCGGGTGGCCTGCGGCCTGCTGTTCTGAACCGCCTCTCGGGGTGCGGATCACCGACCGCACGATCGGGATCCGCACCCCGAGGCGACACCCGGGGTCCGGAGCCCGACGATCAGGCCGAAGCCGAAGCCGACGCCGCGGCCCGGTCCTGGGAGACCGCGTCGAACTCGAGGTACTCCTCGCCGGTGTCGGCCCAGTCCTCGAACTGGATCACGCCGATCTCCTCGAACCGGCGGCGCAGCCAGGCGTCACCGGCATCGAGCAGCCCGAGCTTCTTGCAGTTCGGCACGATCTTCGAGAACAGCATCTGCTGGAAGATCATCTGATCCTGGGGGACGTCGAGAAGCAGCCGCACCATCTTGCGGGTGTCGATGCCCATCCGCTCCCACACCTCCTGCTGGAGGAACCGGTCACGCATCCGCACCGCGGCCTCGAACGCGAACTCCTGACGCTCGCGGAGCTCCTTGGCGTCCAGCTCGGCGTAGTACTCCTTGAGCGAGAGCACCCCGAAGGCCACGTGGCGGGCCTCGTCGCTCATCACGTACCGCAGCAACTGCTTGAGCAGCGGCTCGGTGGTGAGCTGGTACATGAAGCCGAACGCGGCCAGCGCCAGGCCCTCGACCATGATCTGCATGCCCAAGTAGGTCATGTCCCAGCGGCTGTCCTCGATGATGTCGTCGAGCACTAGCCGCAGGTGGGCGTTGATCGGGTAGAAGCCCGTGAGCTTCTCTTGTAGGTACTTGGCGAACACCTCCACGTGGCGGGCCTCGTCCATCACCTGGGTCGAGGCGTAGTACTTGGCGTCGATCCAGGGCACGGTCTCGACGATCTTGGCAGTGCAGATCAGCGCGCCCTGCTCGCCGTGCATGAACTGGCTCAAGCGCCAGTTCATCGACTCGACCCCGAGCTGGGTCCACTCCTTCTCACCGAAGTTGCGGAAGGGCGACTCCGGGTGGTTCTGGAGATACTCGAACGGGCCGGCCGTGTTCGAGCCCTGGATGACGCTCACGACCTTCTCGGGGTCGACGTCGGTGTCCCAGGGCAGGTCGGTCTCGCCGTTCCACTGCGCGGTCTTGGCCTTCTCGTAGAGCTTGTTGAGCGCGGGCCGCGCCCCCTTCTCGTAGTCCCAGGTGAAGATGGCGTCCGCGTTGTCCTTGACCTGGTGGACGAGCTCGTCGACATCGGAGTTCGCGATGGCGAGGATCGCCTCCAAATCGTTGACGTCGGCTCGGCCGAGGATCTGCTGGTCGTCTGCCATGGCGATAGCTCCTGTGGGTCGGGAGTGCTAGCTCCTAGTCGTTGGGGTCTTCCGTGGGGTCGTTGGGGTCTTCCGTGGGGTCGTTGGGGTCTTCCGTGGGGTCGTTGGGACCTCGAGTGGGGCGATCGGGGGGCATGACCGAAGCCACCACCCGACCGACGAGGTCCTCCCAGGCCCGGGGATCGGGGGAGGCCACGCCCAGGGCTTCGAAGAGGAGGAACCCGAGGCCGACGGCGTGAGCCAGGTGCACGATGGAACGGGTGTCGACCTCGGGGTCGACGACGCCGTCGACCTTCGACGCGTCCACCAGACCGGCCAGCCGGGCCGCTCGCTCGGCGAGGTGGCTGCGCAGTAACCTCGCCACCTCCTCGTCGCGCCGGGCGGCAACGAACGCCTCCAGCAGGAGCGCGTGGCCCGGCTGGGGCCGGCGAGTGACGAGATGGGACCCGACCGTGCGCAGCAGGTCGGTGGCCCGCCCGTCGAAGGCGTGATCGGCGAAGAGCTGGTCGAACTCGTCCTCGGTGCAGGACCGGATGGCGGCCGCGAGCAGCTCGGCCTTCCCCGAGAAGCGGCTGTAGATGGCCCCGGTCGTGAGGCCGGCCCGGCGCGCGATCTCCGCCACTCCCGCCCCGTCGTAGCCCTTCTCCCCGAACACCTGCGCCGCGGCCGCGACCAACCGCTCGGTGGTGGTGTCGACGGCGCTCGAGTCGACGGTCAGCGGGGTGGCAGCAGGCGTGACAGGAGAGGTGGCAGTGCCCACGACTCCATAATAACGATCATTATCAGCTCATCAAGCCTGCCCGGACGCTGCCCGTCGAGGCGTCGAGCCAGGGACCGCGCCCCCCGTCACCCGGCCGGCCTCCCACCGATCTCACGGTTGTGCCGGCCCTCCAGCACTGCGTCCACCTCCGCGCCTAGCAGCACGCACGACACCGAGATGAGCAGCCACAGCATGAACACGATCACCCCGCCGAGCGCGCCGTAGGTCTGGTTGTAGGTCCCGAAGGTCGAGACGTACAGGGAGAAGCCGGCGCTGGCCGCCACCCACACCACCACTGCGACAACCGCACCCCAGCTCACCCACTGCCACCTCCGGCGGCGGTCGGATCCCACGCGATAGATGACGGCGAGTGCGATCAGCATCAGGGCCGCCAGCACGGGCCAACGCAACGCCGAGGCCACCACCCGGCCGACGGGGCCGGCCACGTCACCGGCCCAACCCGGCAGCCCGGTGAGGATGAGCATCACCACCACGACGAAGCCGATGCCGGCCACCGTCATGGCGAGCGCGATCGAGCGACGACGCACGAAGCCCCTTCCCTCCCGCTCGCCGGACACGGTGGCCACCGCGACCAGCGGATGGTTCACGGCAGCGGAGGCTCCCCACAACGAGGCTGCGAGACCGACCACCAACCCCACGCCCAGGCGTCCGGAGCCCGTCGATGCCAGTTCGCTCAACTGGGTGCTGAGCAACCGCCGGGCCTCATCGGGGATCGGGACCTTCAACTCCTCGATCTGCGCCGCGACATCGTCGGGCTCGCTGACGATGCCGTAGGCCGCGACGAGCGCGGTGAGGGCCGGCACAACCGACAAGAGCGCGTAGAACGCCACCCCCGCCGAGATGATGGTGAGGCCGTCCTCGCGCACCCCCACCCGGACCCGTCGGGCCACGTTCCACCACCCACTGGCCGGCCGCGAGCCGGCCCGGTCGCGCTGCCGCCGGTCGCCGCGCTGGAGAAGATCGCCGTGCACGGCTGGTTCCCTACCCGGGACCCGACCGGCTCGACCACGGTGGGGTCAGGCGCGGAGCAGGTCCTCCGCCAGGGCGGCCAGCGATCGTTCGGGGCGGGCTCCGAGATGGCTGATCACCTCACCGGCGGCGAGGGACCCCAGCCGCGCGGACGCTTCGACGTCGAGCCCGTGCGTGTAGCCGTAGAGGAAGCCCGCGGCATACAGATCGCCCGCCCCGGTGGTGTCGATCACCTTCCCCACCGACCAGGCGTCGACATGGACCCGCTCGCCCGCCGCGGTGATCACCACTGACCCCTTCTCGCTCCGGGTGAGGCAGGCGAGCTCGCAGTGCCCGGCGACCCGTTCCGCCGCCTCCTCCCACCGCCGGACCTCGTACAGCGAGAGCAGCTCGGCCTCGTTGGCGAACAGGATGTCGACCCGGTGCTCGGCCAGGTGGAGAAACTCGGCCCGATGGCGGTCGACGCAGAAGGCATCCGAGAGGGTGAAGGCCACCTTCGCTCCTGCGGCTCGTGCCGCGTCCATGCTCTTCAGCAGCGCGTCCTTGGCATCCGGCTCGTCCCAGAGGTAGCCCTCGCAGTAGAGGACCCGGCCGCGGGCCACCAGCGTCTCATCCACGTCGCGAGGGCTGATCGCGCTGGACACGCCCAGGTAGGTGTTCAGGGTGCGCTGCGCGTCCGGGGTGACGAGCACCAAGCAACGCGCGGTGCCCCGAGGATCGCTGTCAGGCGCGAGCGGCTCGAAAGAAACCCCGGCGGCCCTGATGTCGTGAGTGAACACCTGCCCGAGCACGTCGTCGGCCACCCGCCCGATGAACGCGACGGTGCCGCCGAGCGAGGCGATGCCCGCCGCGGTGTTGGCGGCGGAGCCACCGGAGGACTCCACGGCAGGTCCCATGGCCTCGTAGAGGCGCTGGGCGGTGGCGTCGTCGATGAGCCGCATCGAGCCCTTCACCATCCCGTGTGCCTCCAGGAAGCCGTCGTCGGCGTGGGCGATGACATCGACGATGGCGTTGCCGATGGCCACGACATCGAAGCGCTCCTGGGTCATGGCCCCGGACCCTACCCGGTACGCTCTCGGCGAACTGCGGTCCCCTACCGGATGCGACGACCCGAGCTGCGTGTCCGACCGAGCCGCCCTCCTCAAGCCACCGGAGCCTTTCGTGCCGAACGAGACCACCGAGACACCCGCGAACCCCCATCGCCTCCCCCGCACGGTCATCCCCGTCCGCTACGACCTCACTCTGCGGCCGGATCTCGATGAGGCCACGTTCACCGGCAACTGCACCACGACGGTGGAAGTCCTCACAGCCACGAACACCATCGTGCTCAACGCCGTCGACCTCGAGATCGACGAGGTCCACCTCGAGGGACTCGACGGCACTCGGCTGCACCCTGAGCTGGTCGCCCTCGACAGCGAGACCGAGCGACTGACCATCGAACTCGACGCCATCGCCGAGCCCGGTACCTGGCACCTGCAGCTGCACTTCCGTGGGGTGCTCAACGACAAGCTGAAGGGCTTCTACCGCAGCACCTTCACCGACGGCGACGGCAACGAGCAGGTCATCGCCACCACCCAGTTCGAAGCCACCGACGCCCGCCGGGCGTTCCCCTGCTGGGACGAGCCGGACCTGAAGGCCGTCTTCGCGGTCACGCTGGTCGTCGATCCGGGCCTTGCCGCGCTGTCCAACTCGGCGGAGATCGAGCGCACCGAGACCGACGACGGCAAGGTGGCGGTGCGGTTCGCCGACACCATGAAGATGTCGACCTATCTGGTCGCGTTCATCGTCGGCCCCCTCGAGGTCACCGCCCCGATGGACGTGGACGGCACGCCGCTGCGGGTCGCCTACCCGAAAGGCAAGGGGCACCTCACCGGCTACGCGCTCGAGGTGGGAGCGTTTTGCCTTCGCTACTTCGCGGACTACTACGGCATCGCCTACCCGGGCGACAAGCTCGATCTGGTCGCGATCCCGGACTTCGCGTTCGGGGCCATGGAGAACCTCGGCTGCGTGACGTTCCGAGAGGTGCTGCTGCTCGTCGACCCCGAGCGGGTGACCCAACCGGAGCTGGCCCGGGTGACCGAGGTGATCGCCCACGAGCTGGCCCACATGTGGTTCGGCGATCTGGTCACCATGCGCTGGTGGAACGGGATCTGGCTGAACGAGGCCTTCGCCACCTTCATGGAAATGCTCGCCACCGACGCCTTCCGCCCCGAGTGGGAGCAGTGGACCAGCTTCGGGCTGGCGCGATCAGCGGCGCTCGACGTCGACGCCCTGAGGAGCACCCGACCGGTCGAGTACCCGGTCGTCTCACCCGAGGACGCCGAGGGGATGTTCGACGTCCTCACCTACGAGAAGGGCGCGGCGGTGGTGCGGATGCTCGAGCAGTACCTCGGCGCCGAGGTGTTCCGAGACGGGATCCGCCGGTACCTCGCTCGCCACCAGTTCACCAACACCGAGACCACCGACCTGTGGGACGCCATCGAGGAGGCGAGTGGCGAGCCGGTGCGGCGGATCATGGACTCGTGGATCTTCCAGGGTGGGTTTCCGGTCGTGGAGGTCGACCTGGTGGACGACGGCGGCACGATCCGGCTCACCCAGGAGCGCTTCGGCTACGCCGGTGATCTCGGCGGCGACGACGAGCTGGAGGCCCTCCGGGGCACCAGGTGGGCCATCCCCGTGATCCTCACCATCTCGATCAACGAGGTGCTCACCGTGGAGCGGGTCCTGCTGGAGGGAGACAGCGTCGACGTCCCGGTGGTCGAGGAGATCGACTTCGTGCTGGTGAACACCGAGGGCACCGGCTTCTACCGGGTCCGCTACGCCCCCGACCTGCTGGCCGCGCTGGCCACCAGGGCCGCCACCGCGCTCTCACCCATCGAGCGCTACGGGCTGGTGGATGATGCCTGGGCGGCGGTGCTCGCCGACCAGATGACCGCTGCCCAGTTCCTCGATCTGGTGGGCTCGTTCGCCGCGGAGACCGACCTGTCGGTGTGGCAGCGGATCATCGGCGCGCTCGGCGCGCTCGATCGCCTGATCGACGGCGAGCCCCGAGAAGTCCTGCGCGAGCGGGTCCGCGCGCTGCTGCACCCCGCACTCGATCGGCTCGGGCCGGCACCGGCAGCGGATGAGACCGACCGGGATCGACAGCTTCGCGGCGTGCTGTTCGAAGCACTCGGCACCATCGGCAACGACCACAACGTCGGCGATCGAGCCCGAGCGCTGCTCGCCGAGTCGCACCGCGGCACCGACGTCGATGCCAGCCTGGTCGCGGCCTCGATCAACGTGATCGCGGCCACGGGGAGCGCAGCCGAGTTCGAGGACTTCGTCGCCCGCTTCGCGGCGGCCCCGACGCCCCAGGAGGAGCTGCGCTACCTCTCGGCGCTCGCGGACTTCGACGATCCCGAGCTCATGCAACGGGTGCTGGCGATGAGCATCACCGATCAGGTCCGCACCCAGAACGCTCCCTACCTGCTCCGGCGGGCCCTGTCGAACCGCAACCAGGGCAGCCTGGCGTGGTTCTTCATCCAGGACAAGTGGGAGACGATCAACGAACGGTTCCCGAGCAACAGCATCGTGCGGATGCTCGAGGGCATCCGCACGATGCTGGCGCCCGAGGTGGCTTCGACGGTGTTCGCGTTCTTCGAGACCCACGAGGTGCCGCAGGGCGACAAGATCCTGGCGCAGCACCTCGAGCGGCTGGAGGTCAACGTCGCGCTCCGCGCACGCGAGGCCGAACGGTTCGCTCGCTCGCTGACCTGAGCCGGAGCGACCCGTGCTCCTCGCCTCCGCCTCGAACGTGCCGGGCGCCGACATCGTCGTCGCGCCGTGGGAGTGGGCGCTGTTCGTGGGCTTCGTGGCCCTGCTGGTCCTGGCCGACCTGTTCCTCTTCCACCGGGAGGCCCACGAGATCTCGCTGAAGGAGGCGGCGGTCTCGACCGCCGCCTGGGTGGTGATCGGGCTCGGCTTCGGGCTGTTCTGCTGGTGGTGGCTGGGCGGAAGCGCCGCCACCCAGTACTTCACCGGCTACGTGATCGAGAAGAGCCTCTCGGTCGACAACGTCTTCGTGTGGGCGGTGATCCTCGGGTACTTCGCCGTGCCACGAGCCAACCAGCACCGGGTGCTGTTCTGGGGCATCTTCGGTGCGCTCGTCCTGCGGGCGATCTTCATCTTCACCGGGGTCGCGCTCCTCCAGCGCTTCGAGGTCCTGCTGCTGGTGTTCGGCGCGTTCCTGGTCTTCACCGGTTGGCGGGTCGGCACCCACGACGAGACCGAGATCCATCCCGAGCGCAACCCTGCGCTCAAGCTGGTACGCCGGGTCATGCCCGTCACGGCCGAGTTCCACGGAACGCGCTTCACCGTCGTGCAGGCGGGCAAGCGCTACGCCACCCCGATGTTCGTGGTCCTGGTGCTGATCGAGGCGACCGACGTCGTGTTCGCGGTGGACTCGATCCCGGCGATCCTGGCCATCAGCCGTTCGCAGTTCATCGTGTTCAGCTCGAACGCGTTCGCCATCCTCGGGCTGCGCTCGCTGTACTTCGTGCTCGCGGGAGCCCAGGACAAGCTCGTTCACCTGAACAAGGGGCTCGGGGTCATCCTGGCGTACGTCGGTGTGAAGATGCTGCTGTCGTGGTGGGGGGTGCACATCGCCACCCCCATCTCGCTGGCCTTCATCGCCGTGGTGCTCGGGGTGACCGTGCTCGCCTCGCTGCGGGCAGCGGCGAGAGCCAGCCATGAAGCCGTCGACGGATGAGGAGCCGATGAGCATCGAACGGATCGTCGTGGGCCACGACGGCTCGCCCGGAGCGCGCCACGCCATCGAATGGGCGGCCGGCCTGGCGCGCCAGCTCGGGGCTGAGGTGGTCGTGGTCCGGGGCTACGACCCCCTCGACGAGCTCGGCCGGGCCGAGCCGCCCATCGACTTCGCAGCTCTCGAGGACGCGGCTCGCCGCACGCTGGCCGCCGACTGGTGCCGGCCCCTGGCCGACGCCGGCGTCCCCCACCGCTCGGTGCTGATCGAGGACGATGCCGTCTCGGCGATCGCTCACGCCGTCGAGGGCGAGCGGGCGGACCTGGTCGTGGTGGGCAGCCACGGACGCACCGGTTGGCGGGAGCGCATCCTCGGGAGCGTGGCCACCAAGCTCCCTCATGAAGTGCCCTGTCCCGTGGTGATCGTGCCGGCGCACCGGGCGTCCTGAACCACCGGTACCGTGCAGCGGCCTACGCTCCCCTGCGCATGGCCACGGTCGTCCGCCGGTCGCCCGAGCTGCCAGGAGATCGGTTCACCGCGGACGAGCCGGTGATCGCCCTCACCTTCGACGACGGACCCGGCTCCTTCACCGCCCCGATAGCGGAGGAACTCCGGCGACTCGACGCTCCGGCAAGTTTCTTCGTCGTCGGCGAGCTGGCTGCCACCAGCTGGCTGCCACCCACCCCGACACCGTCGCCACCCTCGCCGCGCTACCGGCCACGATGAACAGCAGGAGCGACTCGTCGAAGCGCTCCTGCAGCCCGACCACGACGTCGGAGCGGTCCAGCACCGCCTTGGCCGCGGCCAACACCTCGGCGTCCGCGGGGCTGCCAGCCCTCGCCGACACGGCGCCGACCAGCCGCGTCTGGCCGTTGTTGACGAGGGACGCGAACGCCGAGGAGCACACGTAGTCCTCCAGCGACTCGACGCCCTCCAGGGCCCGATCGTGCACGGGGTCCCGGCTCTGGGAGCGCATGTAGTAGTAGTAGTGCGACACGATCCGGTCGACGGGGTGGTCGAGGTCGCCGATCATGTGGTCGCAGCGCATGCCGTACGCCAAGCTGGCCAGCGCGTCGCCGGCGAGGAACGCGCGCAGCGCGGCTGCATCGTCGGGTGGGATCCGCTCGTCCGCGTCCCGGAACAGCACCCAACCCGGTGCGAGCTTCCACGCGGCGTCGAGCAGCCGCTGGCGGTTCTGCCGGTCGTCCCAGCCCTCATAGCGGCCCTACGCGGTGAAGCCGGGAGTGGTGGGGTGGGGGTCCACCGTTGAGGTGGGGGCCTCCGTGGATCTCGCGACTGCTCGACGGTCCGAGAGTCGGGAGGCCCCGGTGGTCGACGGTAGTTGCGGTGCGGTGTGGAAAATGGTTCGGCGCGCCCGGGTTCGAGGTGCTGTCGGTCGACGCTGACGGCGAAGGTGCCGTCCGTGGTGTGGATCACTACTGCCCGCGGGCGCTTCCCCACCCGCCCCTGGTCGAACTGTGCTGGGAGAGGACCGCTCGGCGAGCGACTCACCAGATCAGCCGGTGTAGCGGGGATTCGCCGTGCACTCCTCGCCGCGGCGTTCGCCCTCACGTCATCTCGAGCCGTCGTCGTCGATCCCGTGGTCGTGGTCGTGGACCCACCCCCGGTGCTCGTGGTGGTGGGCTCCACGCTCGTGGTCGTGGTCGGCTCGGTCGTCGTGGTGGTGCTCGACGACGTCGTGGTCGTGGTCGGGTAGATGTCCGTCGTCGGGTAGATATCGTTCGCCAGAGGGATCGCCTGGGGGTTGGGGTCCTTCAGCACATCCGCGTGCGCGAGCGCCGCCGACGCACTCACTCCGAAGCTGAGCAGCGCACGAACATGCGCCGACTCATCCGCCCGTTCAGGTAGGCGTTCACCAACTGCTCACGAGACGCCCACGAACTATGACCGTCCGGCTCGATGCGGTCGGCGAGCCGGATCCCGCGGCCCACAGCACGGTGAGGCGCATCGCCATGCTCCAGCAGCTTCGCCGGCGGTGGCCGCGCCTACACTCCGCCGCTGTGGAGGTCTGGCCTGGGGAGCCCTTCCCTCTGGGGGCCACGTTCGACGGCGCGGGGACGAACTTCTCCATCTTCTCCGAGGTGGCGGAGCGGGTCGAGCTCTGCTTGTTCGACGACGATGGCCACGAAGAGCGCCTGGATCTGCCCGAGGTCACCGCGTTCATCCATCACGGCTACCTGCCCGGCATCCAACCCGGACAGCGCTACGGATTCCGGGTCCACGGGCCATGGGCGCCGGAGGAAGGCTCACTGGCCAACCCGGCCAAGCTGCTGATCGACCCGTACGCCAAGGCGGTCGAGGGCCAGGTGGACTGGGCCGAGGCGGTGTTCCCCTTCCTCGGCGACCCCCACGCCAACGAGCCCTCGCACGCCGACAGCGCACCGTTCGTCCCGAAGTCGGTGGTGATCAGCCCGTACTTCGACTGGAGCGACGATCGCCACCCGCGCACCCCCTGGCACGAGACGGTCGTCTACGAGACCCATGTCAAGGGCTTGACGTGGCGGCACCCGGAGGTCCGAGAGGAGCTCCGGGGCACCTACCTCGGCCTGTGCAGCCGACCGGTCATCGATCACCTGAAGAAGCTTGGCGTCACCGCCGTCGAGCTGATGCCCGTCCACCAGTTCGTCCACGACCATCGGCTGGAGCAGCTCGGGCTGCGCAACTACTGGGGTTACAACTCGATCGCCTTCCTCGCCCCGCACAACGAGTACGCGGTGTACGGCCAGCGCGGCCACCAGGTGCAGGAGTTCAAGCAGATGGTCAAGATCCTGCACGCCGAAGGCATCGAGGTGATCCTCGATGTCGTCTACAACCACACCGCCGAGGGGAACCACCTCGGGCCCATGCTGTCGCTGAAGGGCGCGGACAACGCCGCCTACTACCGGCTCGACCCTGCGGACCGGCGCCGCTACGTCGATTACACCGGCACCGGGAACAGCCTCAACATGCGGCACCCCCACGTGCTACAGCTCATCATGGACAGCCTCCGCTACTGGGTGCTCGAGATGCATGTCGACGGCTTCCGCTTCGACCTCGCCGCCACTCTGGCGCGCGAGCTGCACGACGTCGACAAGCTGTCGGCCTTCTTCGACCTGATCCAGCAGGACCCGGTCGTCAGCCAGGTGAAGCTCATCGCCGAGCCGTGGGACGTGGGCGAGGGTGGCTACCAGGTGGGGAACTTCCCTCCGTTGTGGTCGGAGTGGAACGGGCGCTACCGCGACGAGGTCCGAGACTTCTGGCGGGGCGTCGACAACACCGTGGCGGAGTTCGCGTACCGATTCACCGGCTCCAGCGACCTGTACGAGTCCAACGGTCGCACCCCGTCGGCGAGCATCAACTTCGTCACCTGCCACGACGGATTCACCCTCGCCGACCTGGTCTCCTACAACGACAAGCACAACGAGGCCAACGGCGAGGACAACCGCGACGGCACCGACGACAACCGGTCGTGGAACTGCGGTGTCGAAGGCCCGACCGACGACCCGGAGGTGATCGCCCTCCGGCGCCGGCAGCGCCGCAACCTGCTGGCCACGTTGATGCTCTCGCAGGGCGTGCCCATGCTGCTGGGAGGTGACGAGATCGGCCGGACCCAGCAGGGCAACAACAACGCCTACGCCCAGGACAGCGCCCTCTCCTGGTACGACTGGGAACACGCCGACGAAGCATTCCTGCACTTCACCCGGGCACTGATCCGGTTGCGCTCGGAGCACCCCGTCTTCCGCCGACCGCGCTTCTTCCAAGGCCGGGCGATCCAAGGCGAAGACGTCGACGACATCGGCTGGTTCACCCCAGAGGGCACGACCATGACCGAGGCCGACTGGTCGGCCGGCTTCGCCAGGGCCTTGGCGGTGTTCCTCAACGGGGACGCCATCCCGGCCCGGACCCCGCGAGGGGAGCCGGTGCGTGACGACAGCTTCTACGTGCTGTTCAACGCCTCCGACGACGCGCTCGAGTTCACCCTGCCCGACCCGAGCTACGGCGAGCACTGGGTCAAGGTGCTCGACACCTTTGAGGACGCCATGAAGCACACCTTCCCCCGCCCCGACGGGGAGGCCGCCAAAGCCGGGGAGTCGGTGACGGTGCGAGCCCGTTCGGTGGTGCTGCTCCGCCGGGTCGACGGTGCCTGAGCGTGCCGCGGGCTCCGGTCGCCACCTACCGGGTCCAGCTCGGTCCGGCGTTCACCCTGGATGACGCCGCGGCGCTCGTTCCCTACCTCGCCGAGCTCGGTGTCAGCCACCTGTACACCTCGCCGATCGCGGAGGCCGAGCTCGGCAGCCCTCACGGCTACGACGTGGTCGACCACCACCGGGTCCGAGCCGAGCTCGGCGGCGAGCCGGCGCTACGCCGGCTGTGGGCGGCGCTACTGGCCCACGAGATGGGCCAGGTCGTCGACCTGGTCCCGAACCACATGTCGATCGCCACCCACCGGAACCGGTGGTGGTGGAGCCTCCTCGAGGACGGCATCCACAGCCGCTATGCCAGCTACTTCGACGTCGATTGGGATGCGCCCGGGGCCCGGGGACGGGTGGTGCTGCCGTTCCTGGGGCTACCACTGCGCGACGCCGTCGAGCAGGGCGCGCTGGTGGCCTGGTCACCTCCCGGTGAAGCCCGGTTCACGCTCCGCCACGGGCAGCGCACCTGGCCGGTCGCCGATTCGTCGCTCGGAATGGTGGGCCTGGCACCGGGTGACTGCCCCGAGCGGATCGCCGAGGCGGTGCAGACCGCCAACCGCCATCCCACCCTCCTGCTCGAGCTGGCGGACAGCCAGCACTACGAGCTGGTCGAATGGCGGGCACGCGAGCGACGGCTGAACTACCGGCGCTTCGCCGACATCGACAGCCTCGCCGCGGTGCGCGTCGACCAGGCACCCGTCTTCGCCGACGTGCACCGGCTGCTGGCGGGCTGGATGCACGACGACCTCGCGAGCCGCGCGGTGCAGGGTGTGCGGGTCGACCACGTCGACGGGATCGCCGACCCTGGCGCCTACCTCGACCGGCTCCGTGAGCTGGTCGGCGATCGATGGGTGGTAGTGGAAAAGATCCTGGCGGCGGCTGAGCGGCTGCCGGCCTCCTGGGCGGTGGCGGGCACCACCGGTTACGACACCGCGGCCCGGCTCACCCGGCTGTTCGTCGAGCCCGCGGCCGAAGCGGAGCTGGTGGAGCTGGCCCGCGCCGCCGAGCCGAGGGAGCGGACCTGGGAGGGCTGCGTGGCGGCGGCCAAGCGAGAGCTGGCCACCGGGGCGCTGCGTCCGGAAGCCGAACGCGCCGCTCGGGCCCTGGCCGGTGATCCACCAGCACGCGACCTCACCGCGACGCTCGACCAGGTCATCGAGGATGCCGTGGCCCTCCGCACCTACCGGCGCTACGGCGCGCCACACCACCAGCCGGCCTATGCAGTGCGCTTCGCGCAGCTCACCGCGCCACTGTCCGCCAAGGCCATCGAGGACACCGCGTTCTACCGTTGGCTGCCCCTCGTGGCCTTGAACGAGGTCGGCAACGACCCCGCCCGGTTCGGAGCCGACGCTCCCGCCATCCACGACGAGGCGGTGCGGTCGGCGGCCGCGCACCCGCTCGGCATGTCGACGATCTCGACCCACGACACCAAATGGAGCGCGGACGCCAGGTTGCGCCTGGCGCTGGTCTCCCACGATGTGCAGGGATGGCGGGAGGTGGTGACGGCATGGTCGGCGCACAACCGCCGGCATCGAACCGGGACGCTCCCCGACCAGGCGATCGAATACCTCTACTACCAGGCCCTGGTGGCGGCCTGGCCCATCGATCGGGCACGGACGACCACCTACCTGGTGAAGGCAGCACGGGAACGTAGACGGCACACCTCCTGGACGAACCCCGACGAGCGCTACGAAACCGCACTGCGCCGATTCGTCGATGGCACGCTCGGCGATCCGGCGTTCACCTCCTCGCTGGCGGCGTTCGTGGCCCGTCTCGACCCGGCCGCCCGCGCACTCGGACTGGCCCAGGTCACGCTCCTGCTCACCATGCCCGGGGTGCCCGACCTCTACCAGGGCGACGAGCTGTGGAACCACTCGCTGGTCGACCCCGACAACCGCCGACCCGTCGACTTCGAGGAGCGCCGCCGGGCACTGCGCGACGCGACTTCGAGCGATCCAGCCCTGTGGTGGGGCGAGGCGGGCGACCGGGTCGGCGACGGTCCCGGGCTGGCGAAGATCGGCGTCATCAACCAGCTCCTGCGGCTCCGGCGCGCCAGGCCCGATCTGTTCGACGAGCACGCGGGCTACACACCGCTGCCGCTCTCCGGTCCGGAGGCCGGGAAGCTGATCGCGTTCGCTCGAGCGGAAGCGCTGGTGGTGGTGGTGCGGCGCGCCCCCGTCGACCCCGGGTCCCGAAACTCGCCCGACGCCACCGTCGAGCTCCCGGCGGGTCGCTGGCGCGACGTGCTCGGCGGCTGGCGCGGGCCTGGCGGACGCACACCGGTCTCCGAGCTGCACGACCCGCTCCCCTCGGCCGCGCTCATCCGGGCGGACGGCCCTTGATGGACCAGCCTCGGACATCCCTGGACCAAGGAGACATGACCATGAAGAAGACGATCGCACTGGTGGCCGCCACGGCAGCGCTGGTGCTCGGCGCCGCCGCGACACCGGCGTCGGCAGGCCCCCGGTTGAGCATCACCGTGGTCAAGACCGTCGGCACCACCCCCGGCGTGTGCGGGACCGAGAGCGCGATCACCGTGGCTCCCGGCACGACCGTGTACTACTGCTACACGGTCACCAACGATTCGGAGGTCACCTTCGGCGTCCACACCCTCACCGACGACAAGGAGGGGACGCTGCTCAACGCCGCGGACTACAACCTCCTGCCCGGGGCGTCCGTGAACACGGTCACCCTCGGCCTCACCGTCGACGCGGTGATCACCACCACCACCACCAACACGGCCACGTGGGAGGCCTGCTACGAGCTGCCGATCCCGGCGGGACGGACGTCCCAGGGGACCGTGCAATCCCTGTGCACCGAGGGCACGGCATCCGCCACGGTCACCGTGCAGGCACCGACGACCACCACCGCGCCCTCCACCACCACCATCCAGGCCGCAGCCCTCACGACACCCCGTTACACCGGCTGAGCCACGAGCCCATCGCGTCGTAGTCTCGGGCGGTGCCCGCGGCCACGACGCCCGCAGACCCGACCGTGCCGACGACCCCCCGGGCGACCGGGGGGTCGTCGCGTTGGGCCTGGCTGGTGCTGCTGTTGATCGCGATGCGGGTCGTCTCAGTCGTGGCGGTGCTGCACAGCGGCGTGGAGGAGGAGTTCTCGATCCTCGGAGGCGACGCCCTCCGCTACGAGACCATCGCCCGCTCGGACGGTCGACCGTACCGGGACTTCGAGGTGGAGTACCCACCGGTCACGGTGGTGGCGATCGAGCTGGTGGTCGGCCACGATCACCTCGACACCCTGACCCGCCTGGCCGTGAGCCAGCTCGTCCTCGACCTGGCCGTCGCGGCGCTCGTCGGCTGGGGGTGGGGGCGGCGCAGCGCCGTCACCTACCTCCTGCTCGGCACCCCTATGGTGCTCTTCCCGTTCCCCTACCTGCGGATCGATCTGGTGTCCGTGCTGCTCGCCATGCTCGGCCTGGCGCTGCTCCGACGGGCACACGAGCCCTCGGCAGGCGCATCGCTCGCCGTCGCCGCGCTGGCCAAGCTGTGGCCGCTGGCCGTCGCCCCCCGGCTGCTGGTCGAGCGCCGCTGGCGAGCCTTGGCGGCCGCCGCGGTGGTGGGTGGCATCGGCACCGCCGTGTGGCTCGGGCTGGGCGGCATCGACGGTGTCGAGCAGGTGGTGAGCTACCGGGGGGCCAGGGGCTGGCAGATCGAGAGCCTCCCGGGAGCCGTGCTGCACCTGCTCGATCCCTCCACTAGCCGACTCGAGCAGGGCGCGTGGCGCACCGGCGCGCCGATGCCAGGCTGGAGCCGCCCGCTGCTCACCCTCGCATCCCTGAGCACGATCGCCGCCGCGTGGTGGCTCGCCGGCCGCGGCACCGACCGCTCCCCGAGGGTCGTCGACGGCGTGGCCCCCCTCGCCGCAGTGGTCGGCCTGCTCGTGTTCTCCCCCATCATCTCGCCGCAGTACGTCCTGTGGCTCATGCCGTTCGTGGCCATCGCGGCCGCGCACGGCGAGCGGGTGCTGGGATGGCTGGGCCTCGCGCTGAGCGCGCTCACGACCTTCATCCTGGCCAGCATCCACGCCCAGATCGAGGGCCGGCTGTACGCGATGCTCCCCATCCTGGTGCGCAACGGGCTCCTCGTCGCCATGCTGATCATCGCGCTGCGCACGTTGAGCGAGCGCAGCGCGAGCCGAGCCGCCGAGCCCGGGGTCAGATCCAGCCTTTCCGCTTGAAGTACGCGTACAGCCCCGCGGTCGTCACGAGCATGGTGCCCAGCGCGCCGAAGTAGCCGTAGCGCCATTCGAGCTCAGGCATGTTGCGGAAGTTCATGCCGTAGATGCCGGCTATCAGTGTGGCCACGATGAGGATGGCACCCCAGCCGCTCGTCTTCTTCATGACGTCATTGGTGCGGTTCGCGACCAGCGCGAGGTGGGCGTCCACGATGTTGCCGAGCAGCTCCCGCTGGGTGTCGATCTCGTCGACGACCCGCAGGAGGTGGTCGAGCACGTCCTGGAAGTAGAGGATCGCCCGATCCTCGATCCAGGGGATCTCGCGGCGCAGGATCACGAGCACCACCTCGCGCATCGGGACCACCTTGCGCCGCAGGGCGATGAGGGTACGGCGAATGTGGAGCAGCTCTCCTTGCAGCTCCCGGTCCAGGGCGGCGATCACCTGCTCGCCCGCTTCGGCCCCCCGGTCGTTCGAGTACGCCCGGAACAGGCTGGACTCGATCGAGGCGAGCCGGTCCTCCGCTCCCTCGACGGTGTCGAAGTAGCCGTCGACCATGTCGTCGAGCAGCGTGTACAGGAAGAACCCGACCCCGGCGCCGTCCCCGGAGGTGCGCTCGAAGCGCTCGACCGCCGGCCTCACGTCGAAGACCCGACCGGCCCCGTTCGGAGAACGAACGCTGACCAGCCAGTTCGGCCCGACGAACAGCTCGACCTCGGGGAGGTCCAGGGGGTCCTCGTCGTGGGCGTAGCCCACGAGGAAGGCGTGGGAGGGGTAGAGGTCGACCTTGGGTCGCTGGTTGCGGAACCGCACGTCGTCGACGGCGAGCGGGTGGAGGTCGAACTCGCCGGTGATGCAGGCCAGGTCGTCCTCCGTGGGTCCGACCACGTCGACCCACACCAACTCCCCAGAACGGCCCACGTGGGAGGAGATCGCCTCGGGGGCGATCTGCTCCACCTGCTGGCCGCCGGTGAACACCCGGACCTCGAGCACGACCCCATCCTGCCCCAGGTCGGGGCGGGGGATCGTCAGGACACCCGGAGGACGATGATGGCGAAGACCAGCGACAGCGCGCCCACCAGATCCATCGTCGAGGTCAGCAGCGGGATGCCGTAGTTGTCGGGGTCCAGACCCAGCCGGTACGTGAGCGCGCTGCCGTAGTACGACACGACGACGGCCACGGCGGTGGAAAGCAGCCCCCCGATCAACGTGATGGCGATCATCTGCAGCGCCCCCGGGCTGGCGAACCCGAACAGCGCCGAGACCAGATCGGCGGAGAGCGCGAGCAACGTGAACACCGGCACCGCGAGGAGCCCGATGATGGCGAAGTCGTCCCTGGCGGGGCGCTGTGGCTTGACCGCCGGGGTGATCACACCCAGGTGCAGCTTCGACGCCAGCCGGGCGGAGAGGATCCCACCGAGGGCGCCCGTGTCCTCGAGGAACGGCGGCACCAGCACCAGCAACGCCGGATAGGTGAGGAACGACTCGACCCGGTGCTCGATGGTGAGACCGGCCACGATGTCGATGGTGCCGGCGACGAGCAGGACCGGCATGGACTCGTGCAACACCCGCCGCATGACTTCGCGGTCCGTGCGCCACGCCAGCCCCAACGCGGTGACCGCGACCAGCGCCGACAGCGTCCCGATGACGGCTGTCACCCCACCGAGACCCACCAGGAACGTGGCCAGGAACAGCGACGGGAGGGTGACCATGTCGCCGCTGGCGGTCACCAGAGGCGCCGCCACGTTGTCCATGTCCCATCCCCGGCGGACCGAAAGCCCGGCCACCCCGAGGGTGACCGCGAGTACCACCACCGACGAGAGCACCCCACCCACGATCGAGATGACCAGGAAGTCGAGCAGCGAGATGGTGTCGGCAACCCCGAAGAGGCTGGCCATGGTCTTGGCCAGCACCGCCAGCGCGGCCGAGATCGACAGGGTGAGCACCACGGAGGCCCACAGGTTCTGGCCCACCACGGTGTCGCGGCGCCAGGAGAACCGGAACGTTCCGGTGTGGATGGCCGTGCCCAAACGGCTGCCGAGCGCACCGAAGATGTTGCCGCGCATGCCGATCGCGGCCGGCACCAGCACGAGCAGCCCGGGGAGGGCCTCGAGGGTGCCGGTGATGGCGCCGAGGGTCAGACCGGCGAGGAGGTCACCACCGGAGGAGACGAGCAGGGCGGCCAGCGCCTGACGGAGCCCGGCCGCATCCGACGCGGCCGCGGCCCGGACGCGCGCGACAGAGCGGCGAAGGGCTCGGGTGGCCACGGCGACTCGGGGGCTCCGTTGCGAGGGCTGGCATCCCGACGATGCTAGGAGGCGCTGGGGACGACGGCCAACCAAGGTGGTATCGGCACCACCCCTCGCGACGATGACTCGTCGGGGGCGAGGGCTGCGGCATCCCGACCACTGTCGCAGCCCTCCCCGTCCCGGCCGTCTCGCCGCAGGACCCGGCGGAGAGCCATCAGCGGCTCAGGGCGGACGCGACCTCCACCGCCTCAGGCAACGTGCCGTCGCTGCGGTGACGGCGGATGCGGCGGTCGCGGGCTCGGTCCGCGATCCACTGGGCGGCGAAGCAGGCGCCCACGATGAGGACCACGACGCCGAGTGCCAGGACGTGCTGGTAGCGGCTGAGCGTCGGCACCCCCTCCACCGTGGTGGGGAACACCAGGAGGCTCACGGCGAACACGCCGACCAAGTAAGAGGGGCGGTACTTGCCGATCCCTGCCCCGGCGAGGAGCGCGAACCCCGGAGGCAGGTACCAGGGCCAGACCACGGGGCCGAGCACGATGACCACGATCATCACCAACCCCACCGCCCGCACCAGGCCCAGCTGGGGACTCCGGAGCAGGATGAGCAGCGACAGCCCTCCGGCCAGCAGGAGACCTGCCAGGCGGGTGAGCGACACGACCGTCTCCTGGTCGACCGGCAGGCCCACCGCGTGCAGCCCGTCGGAGAGCACGAACCCGAGACGGGTGGTGGCGGAGAACGTGGTCTTGACCGTGCCGGTCCCCCGCAGGTTCGTGATCCATCCGAGCCCGGTGCCGCCGAGCACACACAGCACCCCGACCACCGCCATGCCCGCGGCCAGGACCGCCCCGGCCTGCCCGGCCCGGCGCCGGAGCGACACCTGCACGGGGGTCCAGGTCCAGCCGATGAAGAGGAACGCGGCCGCAGCCGGCAGCTTCACCGCGGTGGCCGCGGCCACGAGGACGATCCCCAGCCACCGGCGGTCGGCGCGGACCGCGGCCAGGCCGAGAGCCAGGAAGCCCAGCATCAGCGCGTCGTTGTGGCTACCACCCACGAGGTGCAGCAGCACCAGCGGGTTCGCGATGCCGATGGCGATCGCGCTGGCGGGCGAGACCTGGTAGCTGCGGGCGATCAGGCCCACGCCCACCGCGGACATGACCACCCCAATGATGGCCAGTACGCGCATGCCCAGCAGCGCCGAGGCGGGTTCATGACCGGTGATCTCCACCACCAACCGGCTGAGGCCGATCGCCACCGGGCCGTATGGTGCCGGAGCGTTGCGCCAGACGGGATCGGCGGCGCTCATGATCTTGCCGGCTCCGAGGTAGACCGGACCGTGCGAGGTGGGGTCGAAGCCCCGGCTGGCCAGCTCCCCCTGGGCCACGTAGCTGTAGGCGTCGTTGGAGAGCAGCGGCGGGCCGAACAGGAGGGGCACGGCCCACACCGCGACGACCACCGCCACCATGAGCAGGCGCCGCTGCTCGCTCCAGCGCTGCCGCTCGGAGCGACCGATGAGGATCACCCAGCCGACGGTCAGCAGGCACACCCCGAGCAGGAAGCTGGCCCCGGCGAAGAACGAGCTGCCGGGGGTGGGGATGCCCGGGATCGCCAGCCGCTTCGAGAACAGATCGAGCCGCCACACCGGCGCGGTGGCCACGATGATCGCCGTGCCGAGCAGGCCCGAGATGGTCGACGCCACGAGCAGACCGTTGCGGCGCAGGGACCCTCGGCCGAGGTGCGGATCCGGCACCACCACGGCGGGCTCGTACGGGGTGAGCTCCTCCCCCACCGGCTCGCCGAGCAGCAAGCCGCGGGCGCGGTCGCGCCACCGCTCGGGGCGCGTCACGGTCGGGGGGTGGTCGAGGGACGTCGGGTTCACGGGAGCTCTCGGTCTCGGTCCGCCTGAGGCGTGTAACGGTAGCTCATGGATCACGAACCTAGAAGAACCTGGGAATCGCTCACGCCGGGGCGGGGGCGAGGAAGATCGCGGCGAGGGGGGGCAGGGTCAGCGGCAGCGAAGCCGGGCGCCCGTGCCACGGAACCTCCTCGGCGTCCAGACCGCCGGCGTTGCCCACCCCGCTGCCCCCGTACACGTCGGCATCGCTGTTGGCCAGCTCCAACCACCGCCCGGGTCGGGGCACACCCACCCGGTACCCCTCGCGTGGTACGGGCGTGAAGTTGCACACCACCAGGATCTCCCGGCCGCCCGGAGTAGTTGGCTCGCCACCCTCGTCCCGCCGGGGCAGCCGCAGAAACGACAGCACGCTGGCGGCGGCGTCGGTGGCATCCACCCACTCGAACCCCGCCGGCTCCGTGTCGAGCTCGTGCAACGCCGGCTCGTCGCGGTGGAGGCGGTTCAAGTCCGTCACCCACTGCTGGACCCGGCGATGCTCCTCGACCGCGAGGAGGTCCCAGCGGAGCTGGCGGTCATGGTCCCACTCCTCCGGCTGGGCCCACTCGTCGCCCATGAACAGCAGCTTCTTGCCCGGGAGGCCGTACATGTACCCGAAGAGCAGCCGCAGGTTGGCGAACTGCTGCCAGCGGTCACCGGGCATCTTGTGCAGCAGCGAACCCTTGCCGTGGACCACCTCGTCGTGCGAGAGCGGGAGGCAGAAGTTCTCGGTGAACGCGTAGATCGCCCGGAAGGTCAGGTCCCCATGGTGGTAGCGCCGGTGCACCGGCTCACGGGCGAAGTAGCGGAGGGTGTCGTGCATCCAGCCCATGTCCCACTTCAACCCGAACCCCAGACCGCCGAGCTCGACCGGTCGTGAGACCATGGGCCATGCCGTGGATTCCTCGGCGAAGGTCTGGATGCCGGGGAAGTCCCGGTAGACGACCGTGTTGAGCTGCTTGAGGAACCGCAGGGCGCCGAGGTTCTCGTTGCCACCGTGCTCGTTCGGGATCCACTCGCCCTCGCGGCGCGAGTAGTCGAGGTACAGCATCGACGCCACCGCGTCGACCCGTAGCCCGTCGGCGTGGTACCGGTCGAGCCAGAAGCACGCGCTCGACAGCAAGAAGCTGCGCACCTCGTGCCGGTCGTAGTTGAAGATCAGGCTGTCCCAATCGGGATGCCGACCCTTGCGTGGGTCGGCGTGCTCGAACAGATGCGTTCCATCGAAGAAGCCGAGGCCGTGCTCATCGGCCGGGAAGTGCGACGGCACCCAGTCCAGGATCACGGCGATGCCATACCGGTGCAGGGTGTCGACCAGGTACATGAAGTCCTCGGGCGTACCGAACCGCGACGTGGGAGCGAAGTAGCCGGTCGTCTGGTAGCCCCACGAGCCGTAGAACGGATGCTCCATGACGGGGAGGAGCTCCACGTGGGTGAATCCGCGCTCGGCGACGTACGCCGCCAACGCCGGGGCGACCTCCCGGTAGTTGAGCGAACGGTGCTCGTGCTCGGCATGGCGCCACGAGCCCAGATGCACCTCGTAGATCGCCATCGGATCATCGAGTGAGTTCCTCGCCGCACGCCCCTCCATCCACTCACCGTCGCCCCACACGTGGGAGAAGCGGTGCACCCGCGACGCGGTGCGCGGCGGCTGCTCGGCGTGGAAGGCGAACGGGTCGGCCTTGTCGACGACGTAGCCGCGAGCTCTCGACTCGATGTGGAACTTGTAGCAGTCACCGGCCGAGACGCCGTCGACCGTCCCCTGCCAGATGCCCGACGAGCGCTGCGGTTCGAGCACGTCGACGCCGGCGCGCCAATCGTTGAAGTCACCGACCACCGAGACCTTCCGGGCATTGGGCGCCCACACCCCGAACACCGCCAGGCCGTCACCGAGGAGGTGACAGCCCAGCTTCTCGTAGAGCCGGCTGTGCGCACCTTCGTTGAACAGCCACAGGTCCTCGTCGGACACGAACACCTGCTCGCGGGCCGCGTCGTCGCTCACGTCATCTCCCCCGCCCGGGTTCGGGAGCGGGCCCGGCTGCGCTCGAGCACGGCGAGGTCGTCGAGCACGGACCGATCGCCGGCCAGGGTCGCCAGCGACCGGGCCATGCGCCGCACCCAGTTGGGGCGGTCGAGTGGGGTGCCCGGGACGTTGTGCGGGTCGGTCTCACCCCACAGGTCGTCGAGCATCACCAGGACCGCGGGCGCGTCGCTCTCGCCGAGGAACCGCAGCAGGCCCCGCAGGATCTCGTGCTCCCCGCCAGGTTCCTCGAGCAAGCCCCGCTCCGCCAGGAAGCGGACCAGGTTGGCGACCGCCTGCTCCCGCTCCGCTCGCTCTTGCGCCGCGTCCCGCTCGTCGAGCAGTCCCAGCTCGAAGCGGCCCGCGACGTCGAGGGCGCGCAGGAAGCCCGTGAACGTGGGGGTGTCGTGGGTGTTGACCGACGCCAGGGCGCGGGGCGGTGGCGATGGGAGCTCCGCCCCGGTGGCGCTCGGTAGCTGGAACTGCGCGACGTACATGCCCATCAGCCCGTGCCTACTCATCGCCTCGCGCACCTCGTCGGGCACCGTACCCAGATCCTCCCCCACCACGAGGCATGAGTTGCGCACCGATTCGATGGCCACCACCGCGAACAGCTCCTGGCGCGGGTAGCGAACGTACACGCCGCGGGTGGCTCCGAGCCCCTCGGGCACCCAGTACAGCCGGTGCAACTGCATGACGTGGTCGAGCCGGACCATCCCGGCGACCTTCATGTGGTGGCGCAGGCACTCAGCGACGTGGCGGTGCCCCTGGGCCCGGCTGGCGTCGGGTTGCATCGGTGGGAAGCCCCAGTCCTGCCCACCGGAGAAGAAATCGTCGGGCGGGGCACCGGTGCTTGCGCCCTCGGCGAACAGCTCCCGCTCACGCCAGGTGTCGTAGCCCTCCGGGTGGGCGCCCACGGGCAGGTCGAGGTACAGGTCCTGACCCCGGGCCGACAGCCTCGCCGCGAGGTCGCTCATCTGGCGGTGCATGGCGAACTGGGCGTACCGGTGCAACTCCACCTCGGCGTCGTCGTAGTCCGCCGGTGACAGCATCCCGCGGCGCGCCGACTCCGGCCAGGCATGCCATCCGCAACCCGCTCGGCTGGCGGCAGCACGAAAGCGCGCATAGTCGGTCACGTCGGGGCAGGCGGCGGCGAACGCCCGGAACTCGTCGGAGGTCGCCCCACCCTCCCGGATGAAGGTGGCCGCCAGCTCGGCCAGCACCCGCCGTGTCAGGCGTGCGTGGCGCGCATACTGGAAGAACGAGCCGGCACGCAGCTCGGCGATCTCCCGCTGGGTGTCCGGGTGGTCGAGCAGCGAACGGGCCCGCGGCGACCGTGCCATCTCGGGCAGCCGCTCCAGATCGAGATACAGCTCGTTCCAGAACCGCCGGCTGACCGGAGCGTAGGGGCTGGGATCGAACGGTCGATCCAGATAGGACGCCAGCAGTGGGAGCGTGGCCACGATGGAGCCACCCTCCCGGCCGACCCACGCCGCGATCGCCTCCAGGTCCCCGACGTGAGGGCCGACCCCCAGCTCGGTGCGGAGGCTGTACAGCGGGACGAAGACCCCCCACCGCCGGTCGTTCGGCGCCGGCTCGCGCACCCGTTCCGGCGCCACGAGCAGGTGGACGTCGTGGCGGTGCGGACCGAGCTCGACGATGAGCCGGTGGTAGCCGATGGCCAGGTCCGCCCTCACCTCGACACGGCGTACCAACATCGAACGGCCGTCGAGCTCGTGGCGGCCCACGAGGGGCAGCGAGCCCACCTCACGATCCCACCGGTTGGTGCCACCGCCCTCCAGCTCCACCTCGAGACCCAACCAGGCCGGGGTGTAACGCTCGTCGATGCAGATGTCGAGCACCAGCGGCCGCTCACCCCAGACCACCACCACCGGCTCCACGGGTCGGGTCAGGTCCTCGATGACCCGCGCTCGGAGAGGCGACAGGTCGTGCGGGTGGTCGAGGGCGACTCCCCGGGCCCGGCACACCGCCACCAGTGCTTCGGGGTCCGCCCCGACGAGCTCCCCCTTCGTGCTCCAGTAGCGGGGTTGCACCCCGAACCACTCGCTCAGCCCGTACAGATCATCGGGGAGGTCACCGTCGTTCATGAACGCTCACCCACCGTCGGCGAGTCGAGCATCCTCGAGGAGCTGGCGCACGCCGCGGATCGGGATGGGTGCCCATTCGGGCCTGCTGTTGAGCTCGTAGCGGATCTCGTAGAGCGCCTTGTCGAGGGTGTAGGCCATGAGCAACGTCCGGACGTCGTCGCGGTCGCTCGGCACGAACGGCGCCCCATCGGCGGCCTCGAGGTATCCGGCGAGGAACCGGATGGTCACCCAGGTCTCCCAGGCCAGCCCGAAGAGCTCGAGCTCGTTGCGCTTGTCCGGCTGGAGGAGCCCTCGCTCCTCGAAGCTGCGGAGCCCCGCCTCGACGGCGTACTGGAACGACCGGCACATACCCGCTACGTCGACCAGCGCGCCGCGTTTGATGCGTCGCTCGGTGGGTGAGCGTGAAGGCTCGCCTTCGAAGTCGATGATGACGAAGTCCCTCCCGGAATGCAGCACCTGGCCGAGGTGGTAGTCACCGTGGAGCCTGATGCGAGCCGCGTCGATGCGATGGGAGGTCACCGCCGAGAAGATCTGGAGGATCCGGGCTTCCGACTCGATCACCTCCTCGGCCTCCAGCCGAGCCCGGTCGTCGAGATCACCGAGCGCCTTGCGCAGGAGCTGCAGCGTTGGGCGGACCTGGGCACGCATCGACTGGTACAGCGAGCGCTGGTACAGGGTGGTGAACGGCTCCGGCGTGAATGCCTCGTCATCGCCGCTGCTCAGCGCGAGGTGCAACTCGGCCGTCCGCTGCCCCAAGAGCGCGGCCGAGTCGAGATAGGGGCCGATCGCGTCCGCGATGGGATCCGGCGGCATGAGGGTGATCGAGTCGACGATGTTGCCCCACAACGGGATCTCGATGCCCGAACCTGGCAAGTAGGTGCTGGCCCGCTCGTAGAACAACCCCAGTGCGTCGAGGGTGTAGTGCCAAGCGTCGCCTTCGTTCGGGACGTATTCCGAGAGGACGGCCAGCGTGCGCGGCTCACCCCGGCCCTTGTGGTACTCCAGCGCACCGAGCAGCGGGGCCGAATGCTCGAACCCCCGATCGGTGAGGAATCGACCGATCTCCAGGTCGGGGTTCACCCCTTCCTGGGCCCGCCGGAAGACCTTCATGACTACCGTGCTGCCGAACACCGCCGAGGTGTTGGACTGATCAGTCATCAAGGGCTGGACGGTCAGATCGTCCACCCCGGAGAGCAGGCGGCGCAACTGCGGGCTCACGGCGGTGCGGACGACCCCACCGCCGCTGCCCGAGGCACTGAACGCTCGCCGGTTGCGAAACACGGCCAGCGTGGCATCGAGGAACGTCGGATCGACCAAAGCGTCGAGCAGCAAGAGGCGCTCCCCGCTCGACCGGACCTGCACCCAGGCCACACCCGCGTTCGGGTTGTCGGCGAGCAACGCCTCCCCTCGGGCCGAAGGCGCCACGGTGAGCGGCAGGACGTAGGTCTCGGGCTCGCCCTCGGAGTATTCGACCTGGGCGAGCACGATGAACGCGCCCGGCTTGGCCTTCCCGGAGGACAGCGGGATCGAGTCGAACAGCTCGACCGAGCGCAACGATCGGGCCTTGCCCGCGTACCAGCGGTTCCTGCCCAGGAATCCTCGGAGCGCATGCTCGAGACCAGCGCGCGAGCGGCCTCGGAAGAGCTGCCGCCACTCACCGGTCACCGACAGCTCGGGAAGGTCGTGGCCGTCGTGGAATGCCGGAGCTCCGTCCATCCGCTGTGAGGTGAGCGAGAACCAGTAGAAGCCGTACGGCCCCAGGGTGAGCTGGTACGGGACCTCATGGATGGGCGCGAACTCCGTGCCGCCGAACATCTCGACCGGGATGGCGCCGCGATAGTCGTGGAGATCCAGATGGACGCTCTGCGCGAACCGAGAGAGGTTCGCCACCACCAGCACCGTCTCGTCGTCGTCCTGGCGGAGGAAGGCCAGCACCTTCGCGTTCTCCGGGTACAGGAACTCGATCGTGCCCCGGCCGAAGACCCGATGCTGGGCACGCAGGGCGATGATCCGACGCATCCACCACAGCAGTGAGCTGGGGTTCTGGTGCTGGGCCTCGACGTTGACGGTCTCGTAGTGGTACTCGGGATCGATGATCACCGGCAGGAACAGCTGCTGCGGATTGGCGGACGAGAACCCCGCGTTGCGGTCCGGGCTCCACTGCATCGGCGTGCGCACGCTGTTGCGGTCACCGAGGTAGACGTTGTCGCCCATGCCGAGCTCGTCGCCGTAGTAGATGACGGGTGTACCGGGCAGGGCGAACAGCAAGCCGTTCATGAGCTCGATCTTGCGCCGATCATTACCCATCAACGGCGCGAGCCTGCGGCGGATACCGAGATTCACCCGCATCTGCGGATCCGTGGCGTATGCGCGATACATGTAGTCGCGCTCCTCGTCGGTCACCATCTCGAGAGTCAGCTCGTCGTGGTTGCGCAGAAAGAGTGCCCACTGCGCCGAGGAGGGGATGTCCGGTGTCTGCTGGAGGATGTCGATGACGGGATGGCGGTCCTCCATACGCAAGGACATGAACAGCCGCGGCATGAGCGGGAAGTGGAACGCCATGTGGCACTCGTCGCCATCCCCGAAATAGGCGACCGCGTCCTCCGGCCACTGGTTCGCCTCCGCCAGCAGCATGCGACCTGGGTAGTGGGCGTCGATGTGGGCGCGCAGCTCTTTGAGGAACAGGTGCGTCTCGGGGAGGTTCTCGCCGTTGGTGCCCTCGCGCTCGAACAAGTACGGCACCGCGTCGAGCCGCACCCCGTCGACACCCATCTCCAACCACCGGTCGACGACGCGCAGCATGCAGGAACGCACTTCGGGGTTGTCGTAGTTGAGATCGGGCTGGTGAGAGAAGAAGCGGTGCCAGTAGTAGGCCCCGGCGACCGGATCCCAAGCCCAGTTCGAGGTCTCGAAGTCTTCGAAGATCACCCGCACCTCGGGGTAGCGATCGGGCGTGTCGCTCCACACGTAGAAGTTCCGCCACCTGCTCCCCGGCTTGGCCCGGCGAGCCCGCTGGAACCACGGGTGCTGGTCGCTGGTGTGGTTCAGGACCAGCTCGGTGATCACCCGCAATCCCCGGCGGTGCGCTTCACGGAGGAACCGCCGGAACGACCGCAGATCGCCGTAGGCGGGGTTGATGCCGCCGTAGTCGGCGATGTCGTAGCCGTCGTCGCGCAGGGGTGACGGGTAGAACGGGAGCAACCACAGCGCGGTGACCCCGAGCTGCTGGAGGTAGTCGAGTTTCGCGGTCAACCCGTCGAAGTCCCCGATCCCGTCGCCGTTGGAGTCGCCGAACGCGCGAACGTGCAACTCGTAGATGACGGCGTCCTTGTACCAGTCGAACTCGGAGAGATCTGGGCGATGGGTCTCGTCGATCACGTCTGGCTGATCCTGAGCAGGTGGCCCGGGCGATGGCCCGGATGCAGTTCGACGTAGTTGGACGGACCCCATTCGAAGCGCTCGCCGGTGAGCAGGTCATGCGCCTCGAACGGGCGCGACGGGTCGATGCCGAGCGAGGCGAGGTCGAGGGTCACCATGCCCACCTGGGTCGACCGGGCATCGAGGTTGGCGACACACAGCACGGCGTTGCTCGCCGGGTCGGCGGGATCAGGGATCGGGCCGCCGTGCGGGGTCTTCGAGTACACCAGCATCAGGTCGTTGGAGACGTCGTGGAACCGAAGGGTCCGTAGCGTACGCAACGCCGCCTGGTCCCGGCGGGCGCGGTTCAGCGCGGCGATCAGCGGCCGGATGCTGCCCGGGTCGTCGAGGTCCCACCTGCGGATCTCGTACTTCTCGGAGTCGAGGTACTCCTCCTTGCCGTTGCCCGCCGGGCGGTTGTCGGCCAGCTCGAACGCCGGGCCGTAGATGCCGTAGCTGGGGCTGAGGGTGGCAGCGAGGAAGACCCGAAGCGCGTTCATCTCCCTCGGCGCGTCCTGGAGATGCCAGGGCAGGATGTCCGGCGTGTTGGGCCACGCGTTCGGCCGGAGCTGGTCGACGCTCGGAGGGCTGGCCAGCTCGGTGAAGTACTCCGTGAGCTCCGCCTTGGAGACCCGCCAGGTGAAGTACGTGTAGGACTGGGTGAACCCCAGCTGGGCCAGGCGGTGCATCGGCCGGGGCCGGGTGAAGGCCTCCGAGAGGAAGATGGTGCGGGGATGGGTGGCACGCACGTCGGTGATCAGCCATTCCCAGAAGGCGAACGGCTTGGTGTGCGGGTTGTCCACTCTGAAGATCCGCACGCCCTGGTCGAGCCAGAACCGCACCACGTCGCGCAGGGCCTCCCACAGCGAACGCCACGCCGGGGTGTCGAAATCCAGCGGGTAGATGTCCTGGTACGCCTTCGGGGGGTTCTCGGCGTACTGGATGGTGCCGTCAGGCCGGTGCCTGAACCACTCGGGATGCTCGGTGACCCACGGGTGGTCCGGTGAGCACTGGAAGGCCAGGTCGAGGGCCACGTCGATCCCGTTGCCGGCGGCAGCCTCGACCAGCTCGCGGAAGTCGTCGATGGTGCCCAGCTCCGGGTGGATCGCGGTGTGGCCACCGGCCGGGCCACCGATCGCCCAGGGGCTCCCTGGATCGTCGGGGCCACAGGTCTCGGTGTTGTTCCGTCCCTTGCGGAAGGACGTGCCGATCGGGTGGATCGGCGCGAGGTACAACACATCGAAGCCGAGCTCGGCGACGTAGCCGAGCCGGGCGGTGACGTCGCGCAGGGTGCCGTGGGGGCGCCACTGCGGATCGGTGCTCCACGATCGGGGGAACAGCTCGTACCACGCGCTGAACAGGGCCCGCTCCCACTCGACGAGCACCTCGACCGTCTCGCCCACCGTGGCCTCCGACAGCCGCAGGACCCGGCGGTAGAGCATCCCCGCGGACGGCCGGTCGTCTCCGCCCGGGTCGGTGAGGTCGATGGTGTCACCGGCTCGGAGCCGGGCGGCTGCCTCCCGGTAGGCGGGCTGCTGGCGCGTCGGGGCTCGCTCCCCGGCCTCCTCGAGGAGAGCGGCCCCGGCCAGGAGATCGGAGGTGATGTCGACGCCCGCCTCGAGCTTGCGCAGCGTGGCCTGCTGCCACGAGCCGAACCCGTCGATCCAGGCCACGACCCGGAAACGGTGCACGCCCTCGACGAGTGGCACGAACCGGGCCTCCCACAGGTCGAGACCGGGGTTCGTGGCCCCCATCGGCACGTCGACCCACCGGCGGGCATCGGGCGGACGATGGGAGAGCACCGTGTGGAGCACGTCGTGACCGTCCGCATAGACCGTGGCGCGCACGTCGACCGGCTCGCCGACGACCCGCTTCACGGGGAACCGTCCTGCAGCCACCTGCGGCATCACGTCCTCGATGACGATGCGCGGCGGCGGCGCGCCTCCGACCTTGCCGCTCGATGCCATGACAGCACCCTTTCTAGCCGGTCACCGATCAGCCCACTCGGGCGCCCTGTCCGCCGACGCCGGGCACGAAGGGTGCTCAGAGCAGCGAGAGGACCAGGCCGAACTGCCCCAGGTGATAGGTGGTCATGATCGCCACCCGGGCCCAGGGATGGGGCTGGACGAAGCGGTTCCAGGCGATCATCGCGTCAGAGGCGTAGAAGAGCAGGGCGCCGGCCATGGCGAACCCGTTGCCGGTGCCGAACGCGCTCGCCACCATCAGCGAGATCACCGCGAGGTAGGCGGTCACCGGCACGGCGAGCGCATCGTCACCCGCTCTCACCGCTCGCACGATCCGCACCCCCACCACGAGGATCACGGCGAGCACGACCACCAGGCCCAGGACGAACCACTCCCCTGACTGGCCCCGGAGCTGGAGTCCGGTGATGTAGGCGAGATGGCCGATCAGGAAGGAGGCGAGTCCGGCGACGAAGAGGTCGCGCGGCAGCATCAGGAAGATGTCGCCGGCCAGCGAGAACGCCAGAGCAACGACGAACGCCACCCGCACCGCCCCATCCACGGGGTCGAGGGCCAGAGCGGCCCCGATGAGCAGCACCATGGTGAGGGGCTTCGCGACGTACTCGGCCGTCCGCCGGCCGGCGTGCACGGCCAACCAGTCCCCGACCGCCACGGTGAGGGCCAGCGCGAACCACAGCGCGGCCACGCCGGTCATCGTCGCCTCCCCTGACGGCTAGGGCGCATCGAGGCGCGGGAGGACGAGATCGCGGCTGTCCGGGCAGACCTCGCGTCCCTCGAGCCATGCTCGTACCGCGGCCAACGGCACCCACTCAACCTCGGTGACCTCGCCGTCGTGGAAGGACACCGGTCCGTCGTGGCGGGCGAGGTAGACCCGGGCGATCTCCCGTACGACGGCGTCCTCGTACCGGCCTTCTCCCAGGTAGACCAGCTCGGCCGCGATGCCGGCCTCTTCGGCCAGCTCGCGCACCGCGGCGGCCTCCCAGGCCTCACCATGGTCGACGACGCCCCCGAACGCCAGGTCCCAGTGACCCGGCCAGACGTCCTTCCAGTCCGCCCGCCGGTGGACCAGCAGCTCCGCTGTGTCGTTCACCACGGCGACGAACACCGAGCGGTGCAGCAGGTTGTCGCGGCGCACCTGCCAGCGCGGTGCCGTCCCGACCACCGACCCCGCGGCGTCCAGGACGTCAACGAGCTCGTGCTCCGATGAGGTGACGGTCATCGGGATCTCCAGGAACGCTCGGGTTCGTCCACCTGCAACCTCCTCACAGCTGCCGAGCCCGCTCGACGGCCTCCGCCCAGGGCACCGCGTCGGCCACGAGCTGGCGGAGCTGCATCACGTGGCGGGGACGGTTGAAGCCGAGCACCCCCGTCACCACCCCATCCCGGCCGTAGAGGGCCACGAAGCGCTTCTCGCCCAGCGAACCGTGCACCACCTCGACGGCATGATCCGCGCTCGAGCGGCCTGCGAGCTGGATCTTGCGGTCGTACTGATCGCTCCAGAACCACGGGATGGGGTCGAAGCCCTCCGCGGCCTCATCGTTCACCAGCAGCCGCCGGGCCGCGGCCTCACCCTGCTGCACCGCGTTCTCCCAATGCTCGACACGCAGCAGCTCGCCGAAGCGCCGGCTGGGCCAGCGGGCGATGTCGCCAGCGGCCACCACACCCGGCGCAGCGAGCAAGGTCTCGTCGCAGACCACCCCGTCATCCAGGCGGAGGCCCGATCCTTCCAGCCAGACGGTGTTCGGGGTCACGCCGACCCCGACCACCGCCACCTCGGTGTCCACCACCGAGCCATCGCTGAGCACGACCCCTTCGAGACGTCGGTCGCCGAGGAAGGCCTCCACGGCGGTGCCGAGACGCATGTCGACCCCCTGGTCGCGGTGCAGGTCCGCGCACACCTGCCCGATCTCCCGGCCGAGTGCCCGCTCGAGGGGGACCTGAGCCACCTCCACCAGGGTGACCGGCAGACCACGATGACGGCAGGTGGCTGCCACCTCGGCGCCGATGAACCCCGCTCCGATCACCACCACCCGCGAGGGGCCGGCATCGAGATCGGCTCGGATGGCGAGGCAGTCGTCCAGCGTTCGCAGCAGGTGGATGCCCGCCAGCTCCGGCTGGCCGGGGAGCCGGCGCGGTGCGGCACCGGTGGCCACGACACAGCCGTCGAAGCTCACCGCCGTGCCGTCCGCCAGCGAGAGCCTCCGAGCGCCCACGTCGAGGGCCGACGCGGCGCGACCGAGGCGCCAGTCGATGTCGAGGTCCTCGTGCGCGGCCGGCAACGTGATCCGCTCGGGGTCCCACTCGCCGGCCAGCACCTGCTTGGAGAGCGGCGGGCGATCGTAGGGGGTGTGGGGATCGGCGTCGATGACCGTGAGCTGACCGTCGAAGCCCTCCCGGCGGAGGGTGTGCGCGGCGTGCATGCCGGCGAGGGATGCACCCACGATGGCGATGCGTTCGGCCATGGGCGGCATCGCCTCCCGCTCGGTTCAGTCGTCGACGATCGAGATGGCCTGCTTGGGGCAGCGCTGCACCGCTTCCTCGATCTTCGGTCGCAGCTCCTCCGGCGGGTGCTCGTCGAGGATGTAGAGGAAATCGTCGTCTCGCACCTCGAACACCTCGGGCGCGATGCCCATGCACACGGCGTTGCTCTCACACAGATCGAAGTCGACCACCACTCGCATGGTCCGGTCTCCTCTCGCTCGCTCGGTCCTCACGGCCGGCTCCTCAGGCCTCGGCCCTCGCAACCCACCTCGCGGCTGCCATCTTGCCCCCAACCCGAACTGGCAGGTCAAACGCGTGCCCTGGCACGCGTTTGACCTGCCAGTTCGCCGAGGGGCGGGGCGCAAGCGACCGGCATCGCATTTCTGATGGGTCGTCAGATATGGTGGCCGGCCATGACCAGTCCCCGCCCACCGCTCGCCGGCGTCCGCATCATCGAGTGCTCCCTGCTCGGTCCGGCCGCCATCACCACCCACCTCGCCGACCTGGGCGCCGAGGTCGTCAAGGTCGAGTCACCCACCGGCGACTACGTCCGCGAGATGACCTGGCCCATCGTCGAAGGCACCTCGCTCATGCACCTACACATCAACCGCGGGAAGCGCAGCATCGTGCTGGACCTCAAGTCCGAGCCCGGGGCCGAGACCTTCCGGGACCTGGTGCGATCGGCAGACGCGGTGGTCGAAGCCATGCGCCCGGGGGTGCTCGACAAGCTGGGGCTGGGCTACGAGCGCCTGCTCGGGGTCAACCCCCGCATCGTGTTCTGCACCATCTCCGGCTACGGGATGACCGGTCCCTACAAGAACCTGCCCAGCCACGGCATCGCGTACGACACCTGGGCGGGCATCGTCGACCCTGCCTACGACGAGGACGGCTTCTGCTACATCCCCGACCACGTCTCGATCGGTATCAACGCCGCACCGCTGTACGGCGCGCTGGGCATCCTCGCGGGCATCCTGCGGGCCCGGGAGACCGGGGAGGGTTGCCGGATGGAGCTCGCGCAGTCCGACGCCGCGGCCGCGTTCGACTGGTACCGCTCCGAGACCTACAAGGCCTACGAGCGGCCCGAGTCGGAGGTCACCGGCAACAAGTCCGACAACTACGAGCGGCGGGCTCCGGGCATCGCGGGCATGCGTGGCGGGGTGCGCTACCAGCTCTACGAGAGCGCCGACGGGCACGTGCTGTTCATGGCATCCGAGCAGGTCTTCTGGAAGAACTTCTGCCAGGGCGTCGGCCGGATGGACCTGTTCGAGCGTTGGCCGGGGAGCCAGTACGCGGACCATGCCCGCCACAACCGCGAGCTCCAGGCGGAGCTGCGCGAGATCTTCAAGTCGAGGACCTCGGCCGAGTGGATCGCCTTCGCGGACGAGCACAACACCACCATCGCCCCCGTGAACACACCGCAGACCATCGCGCAGGACCCGCAGTTCCAGGACCGGCTCGGTTGGATCCCCCGCGAGGTGCTCGGCGCGGAGGAACTGCCGTTCCCCGTGAAGCTGGTCGGCGAGGAGCTCCCGGTCCCCACCAGGGCGCCCGAGCTCGGCGAACACAGCGATCAGGTGCTGCGCGAGCTGCTGGGCTACGACGACGACCGCATCGCCGCGCTGCGGGCCGCCGGCGCCTTCGGCTCCTGACACCCCCGAGGGCCCGGTGCTCCGGCCCCGCGTCGGCTCAGCTCGCCCATGTCGCCGGGCCCATCGGGGTGCCGGGGCACGGGATCATCAGCTCCTCCCGCCACCGGGTGGTGAACTCCCGGGCTCGCGCCCGCCAAGCAGTGATGCGCTCGTCGGCTGGAACCGAGCCCCCGCCGAACCCCGCGGCCGCGTCGGCCGCCTTGCCCATCTCGACGTGCGATCCGAGGTCGGTGGCCCACACGGTGCAGACCTCCGAGTCACCCATCAGCACCTCGAACAACCCGACCAGCACGTGCCCGTGATCGGCGGCGACCGGTGCCCACTCGTCGCGCACCGCCTCGAGGTAATCGAGCGCGGCGCCCGGACGGACCATCGTCAGCTCGTGCACGAACAGGGTGGCCGTGACCGGGTCGCGCTCGAGGTCGGCCAGCGTACGGGTGCCCGCCACGGCACCGAGCAGCCGATCGAAACCACCGGTTCGCCGCTCGTAGGCCTCTCGCCACCACTGGGCGAGCTCCTCGTTGGCTTCCCGGCGGAGGTTCGTGCTGCGACAGAGCCGTTCCCAGCCGTCCCAACCGTCCGCCATCTCCCAGATATTGACCACCTGCGGCCACCGGCCGGTGCTACCCATGACGTACCACGTGCCGTACAGCTCGAGCCCTCGGTCGGTGGTCTCGGAGCGGAAGGCGAGCACGCTGCGCTCCATGTAGGGCACGGCCTGCTCGCCGCGGATGTCGATCACCTCGTGCAGGTAGAGCGGTCGCACGGACGCCGACCCTAGATCGGGTCCGGCCACGGCGCGAACCGCTCGGCGGGCGGCTACCTTGCCGTGGGTGGAGATGCGTGCCAACCGGCCGGTCGAGCGGCGAACGGCGAAGATCCACGGCTACGACGTCGCCTACCGGATCTGCGGCGACCCGGCCGAGGACCGGCCGGTGCTGCTGCTCGTGCACGGCATGGCAGGCAGTGCCACCACATGGCGGTCGGTGATGCCGAGCCTCGGCCGCCACTACACCATCGTCGCCCCCGACCTGCTCGGGCACGGCACCTCGTCCAAGCCCCGCCACGACTACTCCCTCGGCAACTTCGCCAGCCTGTTGCGCGACCTGCTGATCGCTCTCGGGGTCGAGCGGGCGACCCTCGTGGGGCACTCGCTCGGTGGTGGAATCGTCATGCAGCTCGCCTACCAGCATCCCGAGCGTTGCGAGCGCTTGGTGCTGGTGTGCAGCGGTGGGTTGGGCAAGGAGGTCTCGTGGATCCTTCGAGCGCTGACCGTGCCCGGGTCGGAGTACGCCATGCCGGTCCTGTTCCCCGGGTTCGTGCGAGACCTGGGGAACACCGTGAGCCGCTGGCTGGGAGCGCGAGGCATCAGGGCACCGCACCTGGAGGAGGAGTGGCGCAGCTACGTCTCCCTCACCGAGCCAGACACCCGAGCCGCCTTCGTCCGCACGCTGCGCGCGGTCATCGACATCAGCGGGCAGACCGTCACGGCACACGACCGCCTCTACCTGGCCCGCCACGTGCCCACACTCATCATCTGGGGCGCGCACGACCGCATCATCCCGGTCTCGCACGCGCATGCCGCCCACGCCGCCCTGCCCGGTAGCCGGCTGGAGATCTTCGACCATGCCGGACACTTCCCCCACACGGAGCAGCCCCAGGAGTTCATCGACGTGCTTGGCGACTTCGTGGAGAGCACCGAGCCCATGCATCTCGAGCCCCGAGACTGGCACGCGCTGCTGACCGGCGGACCGCCTGCGGCAGAGCCCTGACAGCGCGACGGCCCCCACTACCCTGAGGTCCTCGTGGGCATGGCTGGGGAGTCCGACCGCGCCGTCGGAGCGAACGGCGCCGAGGTTCCCGCTCGCCGGCCCTCGCGATGGCGGATCGTCGCCCGGGTGGCCCTGCTCGCGGTCTCGGCCACGGTCCTCTACGGGTTGCTGCCACGCGTGCTCGCGGTCTTCGCCGAGGCACCCCGGCTCCTCGAGCTCAACCCGCTGTGGTTCGTGGCCGTGCTCGGCTTCGAGATCGCGAGCTTCACCTGCGTGTGGTGGTTGACGCGCATCGCGGTACCCGGGGTGAGCTGGTTCGTCGCGGCCACCTCGCAGCTGGTCGCCAACGCCGTCAGCCGGATCGTTCCCGGAGGGCCGGCCATCGGGACCGCGATCGGCTGGCGCATGCTCTCGGTGTCGGGGGTGGACCGCACCCAGGCCGGGGCCGCGATCGCCGCCACCTCCTTCATCTCGAACGGCGTGCTCTTCGCCCTCCCCCTGGTAGCGGTGATGGGCTCGATCTTCGGTGCGCCGGTGCCGCGCAGCCTCGCGCTGGTCGCCTGGGGAGGCGCGCTGGTGTTCGTGGTGCTGTTCGCCGCGGCGTTCCTCGTGGTGCGCTTCGACCGCCCTTTGCGGCTCGCGGGCACGGTCGTCGAGCGGGTCGGTCGCTGGGCCTACCTCCGCGTGGGCCGGCCGAATCCTCCCACCGCGGGTAGCCTCATCCGTCAGCGCGACCTGGTCGTCTCGGCGCTGGGCAGCCGCTGGGAGCAGGCTCTGGCCGCGGCGGTCGGGAACTGGCTCTTCGACTACCTGGCCCTGGTCGCGGCGCTCTACGCGGTGGGGGCGAGCCCGCATCTCAGCCTGGTGTTGCTGGCCTACGGTGCGGGTGCGGTCCTGGGGATGATCCCCATCACTCCTGGTGGGCTCGGCTTCGTGGAGGCCGGGCTCACCGCCATGCTGGCGCTGGCGGGAATCGGTGGCGAGCAGGCCCTGCTGGCGACGCTCGCCTACAGGGTCGCCTCCTACTGGCTCCCCCTACCGGCAGGGCTCGGGGCATGGATCGCCTTCCGGCATCGCTACGGCACACCCCCGGAAACGACCCCAGCCTGAGGCATGGGCCGGGACGAGAGCGGGTACGGGAGAGTCGGTTGACCGCTGAGACGGATTCGATCACGAGGGGAGGCGCCGTGAGTCGCATCACCGAGGTCGACACCGAGTTCGTGCGAGCCGCATCAGTCCTCCGTGAGCGGGCACAGAGCCTTCGGGGGCAGGCCCTGTTCCTGTCAGCGCCGCTGGCGAGCGCGTACCGGCGGCGGGCCAGCGAGCTGGAGCTCGAGGCTTGGCTCGCCGAGTTGCAAGCCGGCGTCCCCGACGAGGACATCCATCCCGCGGCGTGACCTGCCGACCGATCCCCCGCAGGAGCTCGTGGTCTCCCGTCAGCTTCTGCGTGCCGGGCGCCCGCCCGACCCCCGACGGGCGGGCGCCCTGCCCCGCCACGGCGATGTGCCGCTCCCCCACGGGTACCTCGCCGGCCGCCGGGCAGGAGTAGAACGCGTTCTAGTTCTCTCGGGAGGCGCCGTATACTGCCGGGATGCACACGCCGACGGGGGGGTTCCCGGCGACCGGGCCCGAGGGCATCGGCATCGTCGATACCATGCTCGGGATCCCCGAGGACGACCGCGAAGGCTGGTACGAGTTCCTGAAGCCGCAGCTGCGCGACCGTGAGAGCCTCGAGGAGTTCGAGTTCCCCGCGCAGTACATGTTCAAGGACGTCCCGGGCGGCCCCACCGGCGATCCGGTCGAGTGGACCCTCGCCCAGATGGATGCTCACGGGATCGACACGGCCCTCATCGGCTACAGCACCGAGGGACCGCAGGCCCGGGCCCTGAAGCAGCATCCGGACCGGTTCGTGGCCGCTGCCGCCATCGACCCCAACGAGGGCATGGACGGTGTCCGGGCCCTCAGGGACGCGATCGAGGTCGGTGGCGCCGTGGCCGCTCAGTGGTTCCCGGCCGGTAACCACCCACAGGTCCCGATCAACGACCGCCGGGTCTACCCCTTCTACGCCGCGTGCGTGGAGCTCGACATCCCGATCTTCGTGTGCGCGGGTGTGCCGGGGCCCCGGGTACCGATGCTCTGCCAGCACGTCGAGCTGATCGACGAGGTGTGCTGGTTCTTCCCGGAGCTGCGCTTCGTCATGCGCCACGGTGCCGAGCCCTGGGCGGAGCTGGCGGTGAAGCTCATGCTCAAGTGGCCGAACCTCTACTACTCCACCTCCGCCTTCGCCCCCCGCTACTACCCCAAGGCGATCATCGACTACGCCAACACCCGGGGCGCGGACAAGGTCCTCTACGCCGGCTACTTCCCGATGGGCCTCACCCTCGAGCGCATCATGGCGGAGCTGCGCGACGTTCCGCTGCGAGCCGAGGTCTGGCCGAACTTCCTCCGTGACAACGCGAGAAAGGTGCTGAAACTCGATGACTGATCCTCGCGAGCCCCGGGCATCGACCGGCACCGAGGCGGCGCGCACGCAGGGCCGCTACCCGTTCGACATGCCCTTCGGCTGGTTCCTGATGGCTTGGTCCCATGAGCTCCCGCGGGGCGCGGTGCTGCCTCGCTACTACCTCGGCAGGCATCTCGTGGTGTGGCGTGACGAGGATGGGCGTCCCCACGTCCAGGACGCCTTCTGCCCGCACCTGGGCGCGCACCTGGGCCACGGCGGCGTTGTCCGAGGCACGGAGATCGAGTGCCCGTTCCACGGCTGGCGCTTCAACGGTGAGGGCCGAAACACCTGCATCCCCTACAGCGAGCGCACGAACGCGAAGGGGACGGTGCACTCCTACCCGGTGGTGGAGCTGGCCGACCACTTCGTCATGGCCTGGTTCCACCCACTCGGCGAACCGCCCAAGTGGGAGCTGCGGCTGCCCGACGAGGCGACCAGCGACGAGTTCACGGACTGGCACACCGCCCACTTCACGGTCAACGCGGGCACCCAGGAGCTGGCGGAGAACACCGTCGACGGCCCTCACTTCCGCTACGTCCACCACACCGACACCGTGCCCGAGATCGAGTCGTATGACACCGACGGGTGGGTGGCCCGCACCCGCTCCGTCCAGCGCTTCCCCACCCCCCGAGGGGTCGTGGACGGCCGCATCGACATCGAGAACCAGGGCCCGGGCTTCGGCACCACCTGGTTCCGGGGGATCGTCGACACCCTGCTGGTGGGCACCACCACTCCCATCGACGCCGGCCACTGCCAGGTGCGGTTCAACTTCAAGGTCCGCAAGCTGGGTGACGAGCGGGCCACCTCCAGCGTGGGCCGGGCGTTCATCGAGGAGGTGTGCAAGCAGTTCGAGGAGGACCGGCCGATCTGGGAGAACAAGGCGTTCATCCCCCGACCCGCCCTGGCCGACGCCGACCCGCCCTACCTCACGTTCCGCAAGTGGTACGCGCAGTTCTACGTCGGCGGCTCGGACAGCACCCGGCAGAGCTGGCCCCCACCCCCACCGGCCGGTCCCGGGCAACCGGTGTACGTGAAACCCGCACCGACCGCCTCCCGCACGATCAGAGGCGACTGACCGGACGACCGCCCGGCCGATCTCCCAACAGGTCCTCGAACCTGGGGGCTTCCCGCAGGCGGCGGCGGTCGTCGATCAGCCCGAGCACCGCACCCGATCCCGCCATCACCACGAACACGGCACCAGCCGCGAAACCCACGCGGACTCGCGCCTCAGCCCGCTTGCTGCACGGGTCCTGCGCCCGCCGGGCGTCGTAGGTCGGGTCGTCGATCCCCGTCCGCTCCACTCGGTGGTTGCGCCCCCCACCGACGGCGAACAGCAGCGGCGAGCCGCACCGCTGCACACCGGGGTTCTCCACCGGCACGAAGAAGCACGCCAAGGCCACCACCAGCGGCACGAGCGAGGCGAGCAACAACCCCTTCCCCACGCCCCACACCGAGCGCCACCGACCGCTCATCGGGTCACTCCCCGCACCCTTCAGCTCCACGACCGGGGGACCGGCTCGCGGCACGGAGCATCGGACGCCTGCCGCGCCGATGCCACCAACTCGCCGAGCGCGTCGTGCATGGCATCGGTGATCCGGTGCGGATCGGGAAGCGTGTCAGGGCAGGCGAGGGTGCCCACGTACAAGCCGTCGAGGTAGCTCCACACCGTCACGTTCAGCCCGATGCCCTCCAAGATCGGCCCCACCGAGTAGATCTCCATCAGGTGGGCACCGGCGGTCCGCAACGGCCGGGAGGGCCCCGGCACGTTCGACACCACGAGGTTGATGGGGGGCGGGTGGCGGTCGGCGAGGTGACGACCGGAGTACTGGCGCACGACCCACGCGTAGGGCCGTGGTGGCGTGTACTGCACCCAGGAGGCGAACGTCTCCGGCCCGATGATGGCCTGCATGGCCTTGGCCTCAGCGGTCACCTCGTGGATCCGGAGCAGCCGCCGCACCGGATCCGGCTCGTCGGTGGCCAGAGAGGTGAACAGGTTCGAGACCCGGTTGCCCCCAAGCCGCCCGTCACCGCCCGCGTCGGTGCCCACCGGCACGCCGGCCACCAGCGGCCGGGACGGCAGCTCGCCACGCTCGGACAGGTACGCGCGCATCGCTCCCGCCACGACCGCGAGCACCACGTCGTTGAGGGTGACCCCGAACGCGGCCTTCACCGCTCTGGCGTCCTCCAAGGGGAGCCGGGTGGTGGCGAACGAGCGGCGGGAGGTCAACGCGGTGTTGAACGACGTGCGCGGCGTCGACAGGATCGGCACCGGAGTACTCACCACCGACCGGCGCCGGTGGCGGAGCACGGCGCGCAGGTTGGCGAGGGTGCGCACCAGCAGCCTGGGCAGCCGGGCGAGCTGGCGGAGGTGGTCGACGAACGCGTCCAACAGCAACCTCCCGCCACCGGGGAGCGGTGCGGGCCGCCACGCCTCCGTGGATCCGGCCAGCACCGTCTCGCCCTCACCGTCGTCGCCGTCCGCGAAGGACATCACGTTGGCCAGCAACGCGGAGGCGGCTGCACCGTCGGCCATGGCATGGTGGATCTTCACCAGCACCGCTAGCCGGCCGTCCTCCGAGCCTTCGATCACGTACATCTGCCACAGCGGGCGATCCCGCTCCAGCGGGTCGCCGGCGAGCTGCCCGATGGTGTCGTCGAGCTGGCGCCGGTTCCCCGGAGGCGGGAGGACGACCCGGCGCACGTGGTAGCCAAGGTCGAAGGCCGGATCGTCGACCCAGACCGGGTGGTGGAAGCCGAACGGCACCTCCAGCAGGCGTTGCCGGAATCCCGGCAGCAGCCCCAGCCGCGCCCCGATCTCCTCTCGCATGGCCTCGAACGGCAAGGGGGCTCCCGCGGGCGGCTCGAGGATGGCGACCTTGAGCGTGTGCATGTGGAGCGTGGGCGTCTCCATGTAGAGGAACCCCGCATCGAGCCCGCTCAGTCGCTGCATGCATCGCGGAGTATCGCGCCGGCCATCCCTGCCCGCTACGTTGCCCCCATGGCGCACCCGAACGACCGCTACCAGCTCGCCGACCCCGCGGGGGTCGGCCTCGACCCGGCCGCGCTCCATGCCCTGGTGGAGCGGGCCCACCGGGAGGTCGACGCCGGTCTGCTGCCGAGCTGTCAGCTCGCGCTGGCCCGCGAAGGTCGGCTGGCGCTGTTCACGGCCATCGGCTCGGCGACGAACGACAACCGCTACGTCATCTTCTCGGCCACCAAGGGCGTCATCGCTGGCGCCATCTGGCTGCTCATGACCGAAGGCGCCCTCGACGTGGGGACCAAGGTGGCCGAGATCGTCCCCCGTTTCGGCACCAACGGCAAGGACGTGATCACGGTCGAGCAACTGCTCCTCCACACCTCCGGGTTCCCCCAGGCCCCGATGCGGATCACCGAGGCCGCATCACGGGAGGCTCGCCTCGAGCGTTTCGAGCGCTGGCGGTTGAACTGGGAGCCCGGTACGCGCTTCGAGTATCACCCGCTCGCCGCGCACTGGGTGCTCGGGGAGGTGATCGAGGTGGTGAGTGGGCTCGACTACCGGGAGTTCGTGCACACCAGGCTCATGGAGCCGCTGGGCCTACGACGGTTCCGGCTAGGCGAGCCACCTGAGCGGCAAGCCGACATCACCACGCTGGTGGCTTCCGGCGAGCCCCCCACCCCCGAGGAGATCGAAGCGGCGATCGGCATCCCCGGCATCGACCTCGAGGCCCTCGTCGGTGAGGTGACCACCGACGCGCTCCTGGAGTTCAACGATCCCGCGGTCAGGGCGGTGGGCGCGCCGGGTGGCGGGGGCATCAGCACCGCCGCCGACATCGCCCTCTACTACCAGTCGCTGCTCCACAACGAGGCGGGGCTGTGGGACGGCGACCTGCTGCTCGACGCCGCTCGGCGGGTGCGCTGCGATCTCCCCGACCCCCTGCGGGCCATCCCCGCGCACCGCAGTCTCGGGATGATGGTGGCCGGCGAGGGCACCGTGGCGAGGATGCGCGGGTTCGGCTACGGCCTCTCCCCCGAGACCTTCGGCCACGACGGGGCGGGTGGCCAGATCGCCTGGGCCGACCCGGTGTCGGGCGTCTCGTTCTGCTACCTGACCAACGGACTCGACCGGAACGTGCTGCGGGAGGCGCGGCGCACCATCGGCCTGTCGAGCCGGGCGGCGGCCTGCCTGGCGAACTGAGCGGTCAACCCGTGCCGCCCACCCCGGCGGTGACGGTCGGTCTCGGGTAGGTCGGCGGCGGGGACTCGGGCGCCCACGGCCCGAGCGGCAGACCCAGGTCCTCGAGGTCGCTCGGCTCGCAACCGGGAGGCGCGTTCACGGGGTTGCAGCGTGCCGGGGTGCCCCCGGGGATCGACGCCACGTAGTCCGACCCCCAGCGCTCGGCCATGCCCGGCAGCGGGTAGTCGGTGCTGATCCACTGCGCGCCACTGGCCAGCGCGGCCTCGAGCTGGCTGCGATCCCCTGACGACGGCGTGGTGACCGGCGAGTCGGCCCGGGTGCGCACCACGTAGCCGGCTCGCACGAGTTCCTGGATCTGCGCCAGGTTCTCGCCCAGCGGGTCGTTGCGCTTGATGAACGCGGCATCCGGCTGGCCCGGCTCGGAGGGGGTGAACGCCACCCGCCCCTCCAGCGACGGATGGCCCTGCACGTACTCGTCGCGCTTGTTGTCGAGGAGGAACATCACCCGGCCGCGGACGTCGTCGAGCAGCGGCCACCGGCCGGCGAGCACCGCCTCCTCGAGCGTCGCCCGGTCGCCGCGCACGTCATCGGGGGTGATCAGCTCGCCGGGCTCGAACACCGAGCGGATCTCGGCATCGAGCGCGTCGAGCTCCGCCGGCCCGACCGGCACCGGGTTCGGCGGGTTCGGGAAGTCGACCGAGTCCTTCACCTCCACCAGGATGGCGATGGGCAGATGGCCCGGGTGCTCGCTCGACCAGGCCTTCACCTGCTCGAGGCAGCCCACGAAGGTCTCGCAGCGGGAGCGCTCGTCGACCTGCTCGATGTGGAACACCTTGAAGCCCGGGGTGCCGAGCGGCCGCCAGAGCGTGCCATCCGGGTCGGCGAACACGTCGAGCTCGATCTGGCGCACGCCCTGGGAGCTGAACTGCTCGGCGAGCGGCTCGTGGGTGTAGGCGAGCTCGATGGCGCTCGGGACCACCTGCAGGAAGCCCTGGAGCTGCTCCGGTGGGGGCTCGACGTGATAGCTGTTGTGCGAGCCGATCACCTGGATCTGGTTGAGCCTGATGGGTGGGACCTCACGGCTGGTGGCCGTGGATGCACCGTCGTTCGAGCCTGAGGAGCCCGAGGAGCACGCCGTCCCCGCGGCCAGGACGAGGGTGCAGATGATCGGGCCCAGAGCAGCCCGGAGCCGAGCGATCCGGACCGGACGGGGTGGGAAGTGGGAGGCCATGCCCCCGGAACGTACCCTCTCCCCTGGAGCGGTGATGGGTGAGCGCCCGCCGGGCGGTGTGCCAGCACCGGCTCAGGCTTCGGCCCGTTCGACCGGACTGGAGGTCCGATGCAGCGCCTCAGCGGGATGGACGCGTCCTTCCTCTACATGGAGACGCCCACCCATCACATGCACGTCGTCGGCGTGCTCATCCTCGATCCGTCGACGATGCAGGGCGGGTTCTCCGTGGCCCGGGTGCGCAAGCTCATCGAGGCCCGGATCCACCTGATGCCGATGCTGCGCCGCCGGCTGGTGCCGGTACCGCTGGGCTTGGACCACCCGCTGTGGATCGAGGACCCGGACTTCAACCTCGGCAGCCACATCACGCACCTGGCGGTGCCGCCACCGGGGTCGCTGCACGAGTTGGCCGAGGTGGTGGGCGACATCGCCAGCCGGCCGCTCGACCGGAGTAGACCGCTGTGGGAGATGCACGTGGTGGAGGGGCTGGAGGACGGTTCGGCGGCGCTGGTCACCAAGATGCACCACGCCACCATCGACGGCATCACCGGAGCTGACCTCATGGCCCACCTGCTCGACCTCGAGCCCGGCGCATCCGACCCGCCGCCGCCCGAGGAGCCCTGGGAGCCCGACCGCGTACCCAGCGACCTGACAGTGCTCGCGGGCGCGGTCGCCGACCGGGTCACGAACCCGCTGCGCGGGGTGCGGGCCCTGGTCCGTACCACCCGCTCGCTGGTGGACATGGGACGCAGCGTCCTGCCGTTCGGTGGCGACGGCCTCAGCCCGGCCCTGCCCTTCACCGGGCCGCGCACCCGCCTCAGCGCGCCCATCACGGGGAACCGGGCGGTGGCGTTCGGTCAAGCCGAGCTGGACGACTTCAAGCGCATCAAGTCGGCCTTCGGCACCACGGTCAACGATGTCGTGCTGGCGGCCACGGCCATGACCTTGCGACGCTGGTTGCTCGCCCACGACGACCTACCCGACCGGCCACTGGTGGCGGCGGTGCCGGTGTCGGTGCACGGTCAGGCCTCCGGCGGCGGGACCAACCAGGTGTCGAACATGTTCGTCCGCCTGCCGGTGGACCTGGACGATCCAGTCCGGCAGCTGGAGGCCATCCACGCCGAGACCAAGGACGCCAAGGCGGTGCACAACGCCATGGGCGCGGACCTCATCCAGGACCTGGCACAGATCACCCCGCCCGGCGTCTACAACCTGGCGCTGCGGCTGTACGCGCTCCCGCAGGTGGCCGGCACGCTGCCGCCCGTCCAGAACCTGGTGATCAGCAACGTGCCCGGTCCCCCGATCCCGCTGTACATCGCCGGTGCCCAGGTGAAGGGGATCTACCCGTTCGGTCCCTTGATCGAAGGATCGGGCATCAACCTCACCGTCCTGTCGAACATGGGGAACATGGACGTCGGGGTCATCGCCTGTCGGGACACGGTTCCCGACCTCTGGCAGGTCGTCGACGGCTTCACCGCGGCGGTGGCCGAGCTGCGCGACGCTGCCGAGCGCCTCACCGCCTGACCGGCTCCCCTGGAACTAGAACCTGTTCTAGTATGTGATCCATGGCCATGCCCACCGACGTCGGGATCATCGACACGATGGTCGGCTTCCCCAAACCGGACCGGCGGGAGGTGTACAAGTTCCTGGCCCCGCACCTGCGGGACAAGGAGAGCCTCGAGGAGTTCCGCTTCCCCGCGCAGTACATGTTCAAGGACGTGCCGCCGGACCTCGAGGACAACGTCGACCCAGTGGCGGTGGTGGTCGACAACCTGGACCGGTTCGGTATCGACAAGGCGATGATCGGGGTCGGCCCGGGCCGTGACGACGCCGAACGGGCCCTCAAGGACTTCCCCGACCGGTTCATCCCCTCCGCATCGGTCGACCCCAACCAGGGCATGGACGCGGTGCGCTTCCTGGTGGAGATGCACGACCGGTACGGCATCAAGGCCGCGACCACCTTCCCGGCGGGCGTGCAGGTGCCGATCAACGACAAGCGGTACTACCCCATCTACGCCAAGTGCGTGGAGCTCGACATCCCCATCTTCGTCTGCGCGGGTGTGCCGGGGCCCCGGGTGCCCATGGCCCCGCAGAAGGTCGAGCTGATCGACGAGGTGTGCTGGTTCTTCCCCGAGCTGCGCTTCGTCATGCGCCACGGCGCCGAGCCTTGGACCGACCTCGCGGTCAAGCTCATGCTCAAGTGGCCGAACCTCTACTACTCCACCTCGGCCTTCGCCCCCAAGCACTACCCGCGAGCGATCATCGACTACGCCAACACCCGGGGCGCCGACAAGATCATCTACGCGGGTTACTTCCCGGCCGGGCTGACCTACGACCGGATCTTCGCCGAGCTCCCCGGCGTGCCCTTCGACGACGAGGTATGGCCGAAGTTCCTGCGGCACAACGCAGCCCGTGTGCTCAAGATCGACCAGTGAGACCGTGAGGTGCCACCGATGAGCCGCTACCCCTTCCCCGTCCCGTTCGGCTGGTTCCAGGTGGCCTGGGACCACGAACTGGCCCCTGGGCAGGTGCTCCCCCGCTACTACTTCGCCCGCCACCTCGTGCTCTGGCGGGACGAGAGCGGCTCGGTGCACCTGCAGGACGCGTTCTGCCCCCACCTCGGAGCGCACCTCGGCCACGGAGGCTCCGTGAGGGGCACCGAGATCGAGTGCCCCTTCCACGGCTGGACCTTCGACGGCGAGGGCCGCAACACCTGCATCCCTTACAGCGAGCGCACCAACGCCAAGGCTCGCATCCGCTCGTACCCGACCGTCGTGCGCAACGGGCTGATCATGGCCTGGTACCACCCGGACGAGACGGTGGGCCCGCAGTGGGAGATCCCCGAGCTGGCGGAGTTCAACGCCGCCGAAGGATTCTCCCAGCCGGTGTGCCGCCGGTACACGGTGCATGCCGCCTGGCAGGAGCTGGCCGAGAACGGCGCCGACTCCGCACACTTCCGGTACGTCCACAACACCGAGGTGGTGCCCGAGATCGAGGAGTACCGGGCGGAGGGACCACACGCCGTCATGCGCTCGTCGCAGAAGTTCCCCACCCCTCGAGGGGTGGTGGAAGGGCGCATCGACGTCGACAACTGGGGACCGGGCTTCGCGTTCACCCGGTTCAGCGGCATCGTCGACACCTTCCTCATGGGCTGCAACACCCCCATCGACGAGGACACCTGCGAGCTGCACTTCACCTTCACGGTTCGCAGCCTCGGTGACGACGGCACCACCTCCAGCGTGGGCGAGGCCTTCGTCAACGAGGTCCACAAGCAGGTCATCGAGGACGGGCCGATCTGGGAGAACAAGGCTCACCTCGTACGCCCGGCGCTGGCCGACACCGACGGACCGTTCATGAAGTTCCGCAAGTGGGCTGCGCAGTTCTACGAGGAGGGGCTGCGCGACGACCGGCTGGTGTGGGAGCCGCCACCGCCCGGCACCTTCGAGTCGACCATGGTCCCCACCGAAGCCACGGCCTCACGCAAGCACCGGGGCAAGAACAGCTCTTGATCGGCTCGGGCCCCGGACGTGGCTCGGAGGACGCGCCCGGGCCTCGAGCGGTGGGGGAGGCACTTACCGCGCCAGTTTCAGGACCCGGGCCTGGCTCGGATCGACGACGTCGCCCGTGCCCCCTCCGCCCCCCATTGCCGGGGGTGGGTAACCCAAGAGCTGCCCGCAGTACTTGATCGATCCGTTCAGGTCGAGACTCGCGAGGTTCGTGTCGCACACGGGCGAGCCGCTCGAGCCGTTCCCGTAGACCATCCACACCGTCCAGGTGACGACGTACAAGTGCGGCTTGAGTGGATCCGGGACTCCGGGCGGGCAGTCGTAGGTCGGCCCTTTCCCACTCGAGGACTTCCCGCATCCCTGACGGGCGATCGGGATGAGCATCCCGCACCCACCCGGTGGGAAGCCGTCCTTGGCCGGAGGGCAGGGCTTCAACCCGCTGACCTGGATGAGGATCTGCGCGTCGAAGCCGTTACCCGTGTACCCGTCGACCCAGGTGTTGAGGGCCACCCCACTATCGGGCCCCTTGCCCTTGAACTCGTTGCCCGCGCCGCAGTCCGGGAGCTTCGACCACTGCAGCGGGAACCACGCCCCCAGCGCAGTGGGCTTGATCTTGTCGTCGAGGTCGAGGATGTCCCAGGCGTTCCCGGGGGCCAGATCGGCTCGGCCGCACACGATGAAGGGGCTACCGTCCGTTCGGTACAGCGGCTGGATGGTGGCAGTGGCGGACGCGCTCGCCGTCAGGCTGTCCGCGCCGAGGAAGGCACCGAACGACAAGGGGCGGGTGTCCTGCGATCGCACCCGCACGCCGGCGATCTTGTAACAGCCGGTCTCCGCCGTCGTGCACGCGGTTCCGGAGCCCGGGCGGAAGCGGTCCGTGTCGAGGTTGACGGCGCCGAGGAAGCTCGGGCTCTGGCAGAAGTCCTCGCCGACCTCGGTCAGAGCTGCGTCGTTGAGCACGAACCGGCAGCTGGCTCCGTCCGCCCCCTGCGCGCCGAGCTCCCGCTCGATCGCAACCAAGATCTCCGAGTTCGCCGGCGCCGGGGTGCCCGAGCTCGGATCACGGAAGCGGATCTTGTCGACCATCCGGGTACCCGCCATGGCCGCGGAGTCGGCCGCGTTCTGCATGGTGCGGCGCTGCGCGTAGGCGATGCCACCGTCGACGGCCAGGCCGGTCACCGCCAACAGGGCCACCAGACCGACGGCCACGAACACCACGGTGACGCCACGGTCGCCGGTGGCCCGGATCCGTCTGGCACGTGCACGCATCGATGCCTCCTCAGTTGACCGTGAAGGTCCCGGTACCGATGGTGGCGGTCCCCCATCGGACGATGATCGTCTTGGTGCCGCCCGTCCAGGTGTTGAGCTGGCTCGCACCGATGGTGACGCTGTACGGCGAGCTCGTGCCGTTGAGGGCGAAGGATTGACCGGTCGTGTTCGACACCTGGACGAACACGGAGAGGTTCGTGCACAACGGGGAGCCGTTGGTCTGGACGGTGATGGTGAGGTCCTTCTTGAGGGTGCCGTTGCCCTTCTTGCCCACGGGGTCGGGGCTGGCGGTGACCGAGGTGGCCTGACACGCGGGGGGGTTCGTCACCGAGAACGGGAACGGCCCGAAGGTTCGCTGCTCGCCGTAGACGGTCGATTGCACGTGCACCTGGTAGTCGCCCAGTGGCGTTCCGGGCGTGATGGGCACCGATAGGCTGAAGGAGCCGTCGGGGCCGACCGTGACCGTCGTTGCCCCCAACAACCCGGGAACGTCGATCGTGACCGGCGCCCCCGGCTCCAACCCCGACCCGCTCACCACCATGGTCTGGCCGCCGTAGAAGGTGGTGCTGTTGATGGACACCACCGGGTCCGGCGGCGGCGGGATCGGGGCATCAGGGATGGTGGCCGGCTCGGGCTTGCCGTTGATCAGCATCCGGGAGCTCGAGGTGAACGTCCGGTCACCGATGATCGAACCCGCAGGGCTCATCGGCCGATAGCGCCACGACACGCGCACCTCGACGAGGTCGACGTCCGGGGTCGCGCTGGCGCAGGTGATCGGCGACGCTGACCCGGGGCGGTAACAACGAGCGGTCATGCCCAAGACGGCGCTGCCTCCCAGGCGGGCCCTGACCGCCTGATCGATGCGCTGCCAGTCCGTGCTCCCGGTGACGTCAGCGCCCTTGTAGTCGAGGATCGCCACCCGCGCGCCGTCGCGGGCTGCCGACGAGTACTGACTCTGCCGGAACGCCGCGTAGCCGAAGTCGACCATGCCCAGCACGAGGAAGAGCAGCAGTGGCAGCGCGAGGCCCGCCTCGACCAGGACGGCTCCACGGTCGGTGCCCAGCCGGGCCGGCTCAGGCTGACCTGCCCTCATCCCTGGATCACCGCCTCTGCTCGGCCTCGGAGCTTGACCTGGTCCGTTCCGATGATCGCCGCCACGAGCGGCGTCAGGATCTCGAGGTTCTGGGTCACCTCGACGCTGACCCGGTCGGGGTTCGTGGGCGAGCGGTCGAAGGTGATGGGTGTGCCTCCCGACACGGCCACTGGGTTGTCACACGCGGTCGCGCCGGGCGAGTCGGCCGGACCGTTCCAGTAGGGCACTTCGGTCGTCACGCCGGCCGTGGTCCGCACCCGTGACACCTGGATGTCGTTGCGGGTCACGCCCAACCCCGGGTCCTCGCGCATGACCGCACGGTCGATGCTGCGCCCGCCGTTGCAGCCGGGGTTCACGTACTGCGGGGAGAACTGGCCGAACGCCGCCCCTTCGCGGGCGGCGTTGGTCAAGCGGTTCCGCAGCTGGGAGGCTCGGCTGAGATCGATCGTGCCGAACACGAGGATGGCCAGGAACGGCAGCAGGAGTGCGAACTCGATCAGGGCCGCGCCGCGGTCGTCCCATCGCGTGCTCGGCCGGTCGACGCGGCTCGACCGCGGGCCATCACCGATCGCCGTGAACCGGTGGTTCACCTCCTCACGCCCGCCTCTTCCTCGCGGCCACCAACCAGAACCGAGCCTCATGACCGATCCAGCATCACTTCGGACCTTTGCCCTTGCCCCCTCCGGCTTCTCCACTGCTGCCCTGCCCTCCTCCGGGCGCGCCACCCGCCGCCGGCGGAGGTGCCCCCGGAGCGTCATCCGCTGGCGGCCCCCCATCGCGCTTGGCCTGTCCCGGTGGCTCGGCCGGACGCCCGACCCCAGCACCGGGTGTTTCACCCGTCCTGCCCGGCGCCTCCCCCGAGTTTCCCGGGGCGGTACCGCTCCCACCGGGAGCCTCGTCCGAGCGGCCCGGATTCTCGCCACCCTGGCCCGGCGCCTGCTCCGAACGCCCAGGGGCTTCCTGTTGACCCGGTGCCTGGTCGGACCGGCCGGGGTTCTCGCCACCCTGGCCGGGGGCATCCTCCGATCGGCCGGGGTCCTCGCCGCCGTGACCCGGGGCCTCTTCGGACCGGCCCGGTCGATCGTCGGCGTTCGGCAGATCCAACCCGAACGGGTCTGCAATGGCCGCGACCGCATCCTGGATGGGCGCGGGAAGGAGGTTCGCCCCGGCAGCAGCGGCGAGCCCGCTGCCAGCGAGGAGCACCCCCACCCCGATCCCCGTGGCGACGAGCACCCGCCGCCGTGCTCGGGGTCGGGGTATCTGCACCGGGGATTGAACCGCAAGCATCGCGTCGAGGTGACGGCGCGCGGTCTGCTCATCCGGGTCGACCAGGAACGCGTCCCGCAGGTCGGCGACGAGCGCGGCGATCTCGGGCTGCTGCCCTTCCTCACCCGCTCCGGTTCGTCCACGGCCGTAACCTCTCACCGGTGCCTCCCCTGTCGTCTTCCTCATCGCTGCCCACGCCGGTTTCGATACCGGCCTCCCATCCGATAGGCCTTTCGACCCCCAGGGAGCGGCGTTACTCGACCGCCTCCCCGACACCCTCACCACCGGTGGCCAAGTGTCGCGTCAACGAGGCGAAGCCCCGGCGCAGCAGCGCCTTCACCGCCGTCTCGGGCTTGCCCATCACCTCGGCCACCTGCTTGACCGGCAGGTCGGCGAGCACCCGCAGCATGAGGGCGGCCCGCTGGTCCTCGGTGAGCTGGTCGAGCGCTTCGAGCACCCCTCGGCTGCGCAGCCGGGCCAGGGCCTGGGATTCGCCGTCGGTCAGCAGGATCACCCGCTCGCCCATCTCGTCGACGGGGACCGGATCCTCCCGACGGCGGCCCCGGCGACGAAAGTCGTCGATCATGCGACGGTGGGCGATGGTCAGGAGCCAGGAGCGGAACTGCTGCTCGTCACCGGCGAAGGACGACAGACGTCGCATCATGGATACGAAGACTTCCGAGGCAGTGTCTTCCGGATCCCTGGCCCCGTTGGCCCTCAGGTAACCGAGCACCAGCGGTGCGACGTCGCGGTAGATGGTCTCGATGGCGCTCGGCTCACCGCGCTGAGCGGCAGCCAGCACCTCCGGGAACGGGCCGCCTATCACGGGTGGGCCGACCGGACCGAACCGCCACGGAACGGCCGGCCTGCTGGCCGGTCATCAGCGTTCCCACCAACCGCCATGCCCCGTCGCTCACCGGTCACGTCCCGACCACCTCTGAACCCTCGACCGCCGAGTTCCTATCGGCGGCGTCGCCGAACCTATCAGCCGAACGAGAATTGACGATTAGTGTCGAGGTCGTTGTCGAGCCGGAGGTGTCCCGTGACGTCGACTACCGCGAATGTGGCCGGGCCGGCGACACGCCCGGACTGGACCTTCCTCACCAATCACGCCCATGTGCTGCTGTGCATCAGCGCCGACCCGCAGATCCGCCAGCGCGACATCGCCCGGCTGGTCGGCATCACGGAGCGAGCCGCGCAGAAGATCGTCTCGGAGCTGGAGGCCGGCGGATACCTGGTGCGCGAACGCGTGGGGCGGCGCAACCACTACCGCATCGACCGCGACCTTCCACTACGACACCCGCTGGAGTCCGCTCACCGGATCGGCGAGCTGATCGACATCCTCCGACCCGAGCTGCCGCTCGAACGCTGACGCGCAGCCAACTGGTCAGAAGTCGAGCAGGCCGGGGTCTCCTGCGGTCTGCCCACCGTCCACGACGAACTCCGCGCCCGTGCAATAGGAGCTCTCGTCCGACGCCAGGAACAGCACCAGCGGGGCGATGTCATCGACCGTGCCCAGCCGTCGCAGGGGGAGCCTGCGCACGAATGGCTCGAAAGCATCGAGCGGGGTGGTCTCGGGGTCGCGGGTCATGGGGGTGTCGACCCCACCCGGATGGACGGAGTTGACCCGGATGTTCGCCGCGCCCAGCTCGATCGCCGCCGTCTTGGTCAGGCCCCGCACCGCCCACTTGCTCGACACGTACGCGCCGACCATCGGGAACCCCACGATGCCCGAGCTGGAGGAGATGTTGACGATGGAGCCTCCCCCTGCCGCCGCCATCGCCGGGGCGACGATCTTCATGCCGAGGAAGGTGCCGACCAAGTTGATGTCGAGCACCCGGCGCAAGTCCTGAAGCTCGGTGTCGACGATGCGAGCGAAGTGCACCACCCCGGCGTTGTTGACCAGCACGTTGGGCGGACCGAAGTCGTCGAGGGTCAGCGCGAGCGCTTCGCGCCACGAGCCCTCGTCAGTCACGTCGAGATGGATGAAACGGGCTGCCTCGCCCAAACGCCCGGCCAACCGCTGCCCGGCGTCGTCGAGGATGTCGCCGATCACCACTTGCGCGCCCTCGCGCACGAACAGCTCGGCCTCGGCAGCGCCCTGCCCCCGGGCAGCGCCGGAGATGATCGCGACCTTCCCCTCGAGCCGACCCATCGAACCGCCCGCTCAGGGTTTCTCGTCGCCGACGACCCACATGGCGAAGAACTGAGAGCCCCCACCGTAGGCGTGACCCACCGCGGTGCGAGCCCCGTCGACCTGGTGCTCGCCGGCCTGGCCCCGCACCTGCAGGGCCGCCTCCGCGAAGCGCAGCATGCCCGAGGCGCCGATCGGGTTCGACGACAGCACGCCGCCGGAGCAGTTCACCGGCAGGTCGCCGTCCATCTGGGTGACGCCGTCCTCGACGAGCTTCCAGCCCTCGCCCTCCGCGGCGAACCCGAGGTTCTCCAGCCACATGGGCTCGAACCAGCTGAACGGCACGTACATCTCGACCACGTCGACATCACGGCGCGGGTCGACGATGCCGGCTTGGCGATAGACGTCAGCCGCACACTCCTGACCGCCGCGGGGGTTCACCTGGTCGCGCCCGGCGAACATCGTCGGTTCCGAGCGGAACGCGGTGCCCCGCACCCAGGCGGGCTTGCGGCCGTCGGCGGCAGCGGCGTCACCGCCCTTCTCGTTGGTGAGCACCATCGCGCAGGCGCCGTCGGAAGACGGGCAGGTCTCGCTGTAGCGGATCGGGTCCCACAGCATGATCGAGTCCTTGACCGACTCGAAGGTGATGCCTTCTTCGTGGAGGTGGGCATACGGGTTCTTCAGGGCGTTGAGCCGGTCCTTGAGCGCCACCAGGATCCCGATGTGATCGGGTGCGCCGGAGCGGCGGATGTAGGCCCGGATGTGCGGGGCGAAGTACCCGCCCGCCCCGGCATGCATCGGGGGCTGGAACGGCATGGCGACCGACAGCGCCCACATCGCCTCGCTCTCGGACTGCTTCTCGAAGGCCACGGTGAGCACCCGCTCGTGGATGCCGGCGGCCACCAGGTCCTGGGCCACGATCGCCGTCGATCCACCCACGCTCCCGGCCGTGTGGACCCGGAACATCGGCTTGCCCGTCGCTCCCAGCGCGTCAGCCAGATACAGCTCGGGCATCATCACCCCTTCGAAGAAGTCAGGGGCCTTGCCGATCACCACCGCATCGATGTCGGACCAGGTCATCTGGGCATCGTCGAGGGCACGTTGAGCGGCCTGGCGGACCAACCCGGCGATCGAGCAGTCCGCGGTGGCCTGGTGCTTGGTCTGCCCGATGCCGACGACGGCAACTCGCTCGCTCCCCATCACGCACCCTCCAAGACGCACACCAGGTTCTGCTGCAAGCACGGGCCGGACGTGGCGTGGGCGACTGCGCGGTCGGCCTCGCCCCTCCAGATGCGGGAGGCCGCCTCTCCGAATCGGATGAGACCTGCCGCCATGATCGGATTGGCACACAAGGCCCCACCCGAGGGGTTCACCACCACCGCGTCATCCAATGCCAGGGCCTCGCGCAGGATGAGCTCCTGGTGGGTGAACGGCGCGTGCAGCTCGACCACGTCGACTTTCCCCTCGCCCACGCCGGCGCGCGCCGCGGCCTGCTCGGTGGACACCGACCGTGTCAGGTCTCGGACCCCGAGCGCGTGCGGTTCGATGCGATGATCGATCCCCCGGATCCACGCTGGCCGCTCGCAGAGCTCACGAGCGACATCACCCGCCGCCAGCACCACCACGGCCGCGCCGTCGGTGATCGGGGGGCAGTCATGCTTGCGGAGCGGGGCCACGAACTCCTCCTGCGCGAGGAGGGTGGAGGCGTCAACGTCGCCGGAGAGCTGGGCGAAGGGGTTGCTCTTGGCCTGTCGCCGCCTCGCCGCGGCGACCTCTGCCATCTGCTCCACCGTGAAGGCCCCCGCCTCGAGTCCGCACCGAGCCTGCAGGGCGGCGAGCGACACGGAGTCGACCCAGAGCGGGCCGAGGTAGTAGGGGTCGAGCTGTCGGGACAGAACCCGACGGATCTCGCCTGGCGAGGACTTACCGTAGGCGTAGATGAGGGCCACGTCGATGTGTCCCATCTGCATCTTCACCCACGCCTCGTACAGCGCCCACGCTCCGTCCATGTCCACGTGCGACTCCGAGATCGGCGGCCACGGACCGAAAGCATCGAGGGTCATCACGAACGAGAACGGCTGGCCGGCGAGGTAATCGGAGCTACCGGAGCAGACGAAGTCGACCCGGTCCTTTCCGATGCCCGCACCGCGCAGCGCCTCACCCAGCAGCGGCATGAGCATCTCGACCTCGTTGATGTGCGAGACAGCCCGCTGGTGCTCGGTCTGGGCGAACGAGATGATGGCGACGTCCCTCATACGTTGTCCTTGTAGGTCTCGAACGGCGCATCGGGTTCGCCGTTGGGACGGAAGTACTTGATGGACTCGAGCGTGGGGCCGACCTCGTCGTCGGGCACCCAGACCGCTTCGACCCGCATCCCCATGTGCACCTGGTCGTAGGGCACCTCCTGGATGAGGTGCATGATCGGCAGGTCGGAGTGGTCGAGCAGGATGAGCGCGCTCACGTAGGGGATCTCCATGAGGTTGCTCATGAAGGGCACGTTCACGATGCAGAACGACGTGACCGTCCCGGTGTGACCGAGCTCGACCTCCTCCTCGGTGGGCACACCGTCGGTCGGGCAGGAGCCCCGAGGGGGGACGTAGACCTTCTGGCACACCGGGCAGCGCTGGCCGACCAGGCGCTTCTCGGCCACGGCCCGCAGGAAACGGGACGTGGCGGCCCCGGCGGTGTAGTTGTAGTGGAGGCTCGCCGGCGTGCGGATCGAGCGCACGGGCTCCAGGTCCCGCAGCCGGGGTGGCAGGGTGATGTCGCTCATCAGTGGACTCCTCCCGCGGTGTCGGCGCCGGCCTCCTCGGGCTCGAAGCACTCGATGTCGAGGATGTGCCCCTCGCGGTAGCGGACGCCGTCGTCCGCGTCCGGGTCCGCCCCCTCGGGCCGGACCGCTCGCCACCGGGCCCTCACCCGCATGCCCGTGGCCATGCGGGCCGGATCGCCCCCGGTGTCCACCGCGTGCACCATCGGGGTGTCGGCGCCGTCGAGGGTGATCAGGGCCCAGGCGAACGGGCCGTCGAGGGGCTGGCCGTCGAGGGGCTCGGCCACCCAGCACCAACTGGTGACCACGCCGGCATCGCCGACCTCGACGATCTCGGTGAGCTCCTCCGCGGTAACCGGGTCGTACTCCACCGGCGGGACGATCACCCGCCCGTCGGCGGCCCGCACCCCGACCACGAACCCTTCACGCAGCGCGGTGAAGAAGGCGCCGATGACCGGGCCGGTGGTGCGGCTGAACGGGTACTCGATGACCAGCGGCGCGATCAGGACATCGGACTCGGGCATCACTCCCCCTCGTGCGGCACGGACCCCAGCAGACTAGAACACGTTCTCGTTTGGTTGCGAACCGACTCATCCGGCCCGGAGCGGACCTTCGCCTCGCCGCCCACGGCGACGCCGGTGCATCCCCCACCAAGCCAGCGCCGCCAGCGCCGCAACCGCCAGCGCGACGGGCACCAGGACCCGGGCCAGAGCCGCCTCGGCCACCTCGCGGCCGATGCGCTCGGGGGTACCGGCTTCGACCGTCAGCCCGTCGAGGTAGAGCCGCCGCTCGGCATCCGGTGCTCCCACCTGCCCCTGCGCCCACCCGTGATACACCATCCACACGCCGGAGGGCGTGGAGAAGAACTCCTCGCCGCCCGGCCCCTTGGCGAAGGTCGTCGAGTCCATCCAGGGAGTCTGCTGAGGCTTGGTGCACGGCCCTTGTAGCGACTGGCAGATGGCGTAGCCGATGGCGTAGTGGGCGGTGTTCCAGGCATTGGCCGAGTAGAAGAGATAGAAGGTGCCGCCGTCGCTGACCATCGAGGGGCCCTCGATCAGCCCGCCCTCCCACGGCTGGTCGGCGGTGATGAGCCGGGTGGGCTCGCCCGCCGGGCTGAGGCCATCGCTGGACAGCGGTACCGACCAGATCGAGGTGGGGAGCCCGCAGCAGTTGCCGTCGTTCTTGTAGAGCAGGTGCACCACGCCATCGGGGGTGACGAAGATGCCGGGGTCGATCGCCCCACCCAGCTCGAGCGGGCAGACGAACGCGGCAGCCGAGCCGTCGGTGAACGGCCCGGCGGGATTGCTCGCCGTCGCCCGGGAGAGGCACTGCTTCTTCGAGGCGTTGTCGACCGTGGTGTAGTAGAGGACGTACGTGCCGTCGGGTCGCGCCCAGACGGCCGGCGCCCAGACCAGGCCCTTGCTGGTCCAGGCGGGAAGCTCGGGGAGAGCGTCACCGAGGTACCGGCCCGAGTCCTGCGCGATCCATTGCAGCACGGGGACGTTGGCGTCGACCGTGTTGGTGGCGTACGCGAACGCCGTGCCGTCCTGCGCCAGCACGAAGGGGTCGGCGAAGTCGCCGTCGTAGATCGGCGTCCCGATCAGCAGGCCTTCGACGGTGCCCAGGCGAACCGGCGTACCCTGCCGCTCCGCCTCGGTGCTCGGTCCCTTGGTGGGCGGTTGCTGGCCAGGATGCACCTGAGCCGGGGTACGCGGTCCCGCGCAGGAGGGCGCCAGCAGCGCGAGGGCCGTGAACATGACCGCGCCCAACGCGCTCGCCGCGCGCGAGCGAGCAGGAAACGCCGCCGCGGGCTCGATCAGTGCACCCGGCTCACAGCTCGATGACCGAGCGGATGACCTCGCCCCGCTTCATCTTCTGGATGGCGTCGTTGACGTCGTCCAGCGTGATGCGCTGGCTGATCATCCCCTCGAGGTCGAGCTTGCCCGCCTTCCAGAGCCGCAGGAAACGGTTGAAGTCCGAGCGGACATCCGCGGAGCCGTAGTAGCTGCCCTTGAGCGTCTTCTCCTGGAAGAACAGCTCGAACATGTTGAACTCGACGGTCTGGCCCATGTTGCCGACCCCGACCACGATCGCCGTGCCACCGCGGCGCACGGCGTCGTAGGCGGCGCGCACGGTCTGGGGAAGGCCGATCGCTTCGAAGGCGTAGTCGAAGCCCCCGGCCATGCCGGTGACCTCACCCTTCAGCGCGTCGAGACCGTCGGGCTTCACCGAGTGGGTGGCACCGAAACGCTTGGCCATCTCGAGCTTCTCGTCGTTGAGGTCGACCGCGACGATCGCCGCCGCGCCCGCCACTCGGCAGCCCTGGATCACCGAGATGCCCACGCCACCGCAGCCGAACACCACACAGGTCGAGCCGGGTTCCACCTTGGCGGTGTTGATCGCCGCGCCCACGCCGGTGGTGACCCCGCAGCCGATCAGTGAGGCGATCTCGAAGGGCACGTCGTCATCGATCTTGATGGCGGCTTCCTGGGGGACGATGAGCTGCTCGGCGAAGGTGCCCGTGCCCGCCATGCCGAACAGGTCCGTGCCACCCTCCTTGAAGCGGGGCACCCCCGCGATGGCGAACTGGATCATGATGCACAGATGCGGGCTCTTCTGGTCGACGCAGGCCACACACTGCCCGCACGGCGGGGACCACGCCACGACGACGTGGTCACCCACGCTCAACCTCGTCACGGCCGAGCCGACCTCCGACACCACACCGGCGCCCTCGTGGCCCGGCACGAACGGCGCGCCTTGGGGCAGGTCACCCTTCATCGCGTGCAGGTCCGAATGGCAGACGCCGGTGGCCTTGATGTCGACCTTGACATCGGTCGGGCCGAGCTCGCCCACCGTCACGTCATCGACGATCTCGAGTGTCTCGCCACCGATCTCGCGTAGCACCGCAGCGCGCATGTGGTCCCCCTTGGACGAAGTGATGAGGCCGCGATCCTCCCTGACCCACCGTCGCCCGGTCAACCAGGCCACCAGCCACCGCGTCGGGCCCGGCCGCCCGGGCGGTCGGTGGCAGATCGACGAGAACGCGTTCTAACCTGATGGTTCGTCAGATACGGCTGAAGGGGACGAAGGACATGGCCGAGCTGGGGTTCTGGAAGCTGGCGCAGAGCGATCCGGACCGGGTGGCGCTCGTCACGCCCGACGGCGTCGAACACACCGCCGGCGAGCTGCTCGCCGCGGCCAACCAGGTGAGCCACGGGCTGCGCGCCCAGGGCCTCGAGCGGGGCGACACCGTGGCCTGTGTGCTGCCCAACGGCTTGGAGATGATCCAGCTCTACCTCGGGGCGATGCAGATCGGCCTGTACCTGACGCCGATCAACCACCACCTCGTCGGGCCCGAGATCGCCTACATCGTCAACGACAGCGAGGCGAAGGTGTTCGTGGCCAGCGCCAAGTACGCGGACGAGATCCGCAAGGCCATGACCGAAATCACCCTCGACCCGGCCCACTGCTTCGCGGTCGGTACGATCGAAGGGCTGCGGCCCTGGAGTGAGTTGCTCGAGGGCCAGCCCACCACCAACCCCGAAGACCGCGTCGCCGGCGCGCCGATGCACTACACGTCCGGCACCACCGGCCGCCCCAAGGGTGTGAAGCGGGCACTGGTCGACATCGACCCCGACGTCCTCGGCGAGCTCTACGCGGGGTTCCAGGGGATGTTCGGGGTGCAGCCCTTTGACGACAACGTCCACATCACCGGCTCGCCCCTCTACCACACGGCCGTGCTCATGTGGACGGCCAACTCGATGCACATGGGCCACAAGGTGGTCCTCATGGACAAGTGGACCCCGGAAGGCATGCTCGAGCTCATCGAGCGCCACAAGGTCACCACGTCGCACATGGTGCCGACCCAGTTCCACCGGCTGCTCGCCCTGCCCGAGGAGATCCGGAACCGCTACGACGTGTCGTCGCTGCGCTGCATGGTGCACGCGGCCGCGCCCTGCCCGCCCGACATCAAACGCCGGATGATCGAGTGGTGGGGCGACGCGGTCATGGAGTACTACGCGGCCACCGAGGGCGGTGGGACCATCATCACCGCCCAGGAGTGGTTGGCCAAGCCGGGCAGCGTGGGCAAGGCCTGGGCCGGCTCAGAGATCCGCATCCTCGACGACGACGGCAACCAGGTCCCACCCAACACCGAGGGCACCGTGTACATGTCCCTCGCCCAGGCGAACTTCGAGTACAAGGGCGACAAGCGCAAGACCGAGGACAACCGGCGCGACGGCTTCTTCACCGTGGGCGACTGGGGCCTGCTGGACGAGGACGGCTACCTGTTCCTCAAGGATCGCAAGAGCGACATGATCATCTCGGGTGGGGTGAACATCTACCCAGCCGAGATCGAAGGCGAGCTGCTCACCTTCCCCAAGATCGCGGATGTGGCGGTGTTCGGGATCCCGCACCCCGACTGGGGTGAGGAGATCAAGGCGGTGGTGCAGCCAGCGGAAGGGGTCGAGCCGAGCGACGAGCTGCGGGACGAGATCCTCGCGTTCTGCGAGGACCGGCTGGCGAAGTTCAAGCGTCCCAAGACGATCGACTTCATGGCCGAGCTGCCCCGAGACCCCAACGGCAAGCTCTACAAGCGCAAGCTTCGGGACCCCTACTGGGAAGGCCGCGACGCCAAGATCTGAGCGGACCGGCGACCCGATCGTGGCCGCTCAGGCGTCGATCTCGCTGCGGTGGCGTTCGAGCTCTTCGTAGAGCCGGTCCACGTCGTCCACGCAGGGCAGTGAGATCCGCTCACCCGAGTTGAGCTCGATCTCGAGGTTCCAGAAGCCCGGAATCACGTCGACCTGGTAGATCCGGTACCACGGGATGTCTCGGCGGAGCGGCCAGTTGCGCTGGATGCGCAGGCCCTCGTCGCGAACCACGATGACCGGCCCGAGCACGATGCGCAGCCCCACGATCGAAAGCACCAGCCCCACTGCACTCATCAGTCGCCACCAGCCCCCGAGCGGCGACGCCAGCACCCCCGGCACGAAGAACAGGGTGGCGATCAGCGAGAGCAGCAGCGTCGTGAGCGCCCGGCGCAAGGAGGACATGCGTAGCCGGTAGCGGCTCGGGGTCGACGTCACCCGACCATTGTCGCAGCGACCGCCGGGGAAACCACCCGCGGCGCCACGAACCGTCGAGCCCGTGGTACTCGAACGCTGCGGAGGCGCCTGGTCTCCACGGGCCCGGTCAGGCAGGGCGGGTTCCGGTCAGGACTTGGGCAAGTCGCGCCAGGGCACGTCCTTGTCGTCGCGTGGCTCCGGGGGGAGGCCGAGCGCTCGCTCGCCGATCATGTTCCGGTGCACCTCGTTGGTGCCACCTCCGATGCGGGCCGAGAACTGCGCCATGTGCTGCTTCTGCCAGAACCCGTCCTGGGGGGCATCGGCGCTGGCCAACATCCCGTGGGCGCCCTCCAGCGCGATCGCCAGGTCGACCCGCTTCGAGAGCGACTGGGTGAAGAAGTTCTTGAGGACCGACGGGTCCGGCGGCGAGCCCCGGCGATGCATGATCGCGGTCTGCATACGCATCTGGTGGAACTTGAGGATGCGCTCACGGGTGTACACGTCGGCGAGGCCCTGCCGCACGATCGGGTCGCCGGTCCGCCCGCACGCCCGGGCCAGCTCAAGGACCGCCTGGAAGGTGGTGGTCTGGCCGGCACCGCCGATCATCCCCGCCTCGCTCGCCAGGGTGGTGCGAGCCACCGCCCAGCCCCCGTTCACCTCGCCCACGACGTTGCCGGCAGGAATACGGACGTCGGTCAGGAACACCTCGTTGAAGTGCGACAGGCCAGTGGCCTGCACCAGCGGGCGGATCTCGATGCCCGGCGAGTGCATGTCGACGATGAAGAAGGTGATGCCCTTGTGCTTCGGAGCGTCGGGGTCCGTGCGAGCGAGCAGGATGCCGAAATCGGCGTGCTGGGCCTCGGAGGTCCACACCTTCTGGCCGGTGACCACCCATTCGTCGCCGTCCCGCACCGCCCTGGTCGCCAACGCCGCCAGATCGGAACCCGCGCCGGGCTCGCTGAAGAGCTGGCACCACAGCTCGTCGCCCTTCAACATCGACGGGATGTAGCGGGCCTTCTGCTCCTCGGTACCGAACCGCAGCAGCGGCGGGCCGACGAGCTGCTGAGCCGCGCCGATGAAGCCCGTGGTGACGTCGAACTGCGAGGCCTCCTGGTTGAAGATGATGCTCTCCGCCGGCGTGCCGCCCCGCCCGCCGTACTCCTTCGGCCAGGTGATGCCGGCCCAGCCGTTATCGAAGAGGGTGCGCTGCCAGGCCCGGCAGCGCTCCAGGTAGGCGGCGGCTCGCTCCGGGTCCTCCGAGACGCCTCCCCGGGACCAGTCGGCGTCGGTGCCGGTCTTGCGCCGGGCATGGGCCTCGAGGAACGCCCGCACCTCCCGGCGGAACGCGGCTTCCTCCGGCGTGTCGTCGAAGTCCACGCGGGGACTCTAGAACGTGTTCTCGTCGCGGTGCGAAGGAGGCACGAGGGCCGCATAGGGTGCAGGGATGTCCTGCCGCCGAGCCACGATCGCGGTGATCGCACTGGCCGCGCTGCTCGCGGGCTGCTCGGGATCGGAAGCCCCGAGTGCCGGCCCCACCGCCAGCGCCGGAGCGACGACGATCGCCGGCGCGGACGGGGGCGACCCTCGGGCCTTCCCGGTGTTCACCGACCCCGAGCAGCCGATCGTGGTGGCCGTGGGAGCCCGGTTCGGCATCCTCCTGCCCGCCGAGCACTCGGCGGGCTTCCGCTGGCAGCTGGTGGGGCAACCCGATCCGGACGTGCTGGCGCCGCTGGGCAATGAGCTGCTGACCGGCACGACGGCACTGCCCGGTGACGGAGACGCCGAGGTGATCTCCTTCGCCGCCCGCCGCGAGGGGGCCGCCACCGTCGAGCTGCGCTACGTGGGCAGCGACGGCAACCCCGATCCCGCCGGCCGGACCGCCCGGTTCTCCGTGACCGTCACCGCCACCGGCGAAGCACCGCCCGCGCCGGAGACGGCGACCACCACGACGCCCTCGACGACCTCGACCCGACGGCGATAGGCCAGCTCAGGCGGTGGCCTTGGCCTGCACCGCGGCCGCGGTGACCGCGCCCTGCGACATCGTCTGTCCGCTGGGCTTGATGGACACGTCGTGATCCCCCGCTTCGGCCTTGAGCGCCCCGACCGTGCAGTGCTCACGGGGCCGGACCGAGAACGGGTCGTAGGAGAACAGCCGCATCGCGTTGAGGTGGGTGATCTTGTCGATCTCTTCGTCGCTCAGCCCGGCCAGCTCAGCCTCGAGCGCCTCCGCGGCGTCGGGCCATGCGGTGTCGGAATGGGGGTAGTCGCACTCCCAGGTGATCATGTCGAGACCGACCTGGTCGCGCAGCTTCACCCCGACCGGGTCGTCGATGAAGCAGGTGATGACGTGCTCTCGGAACAGCTCGCTGGGCAGCTTGCCCTTCAGGTCCTGACCGGTCCACGCCCGATGACGGTCGTACGTGCGATCGATGCGCTCGAGGAAGTAAGGGATCCACCCGATGCCGCCCTCGCTCAACGCCACCTTGAGCTGCGGAAATCGCAAGAAGATGCCCGACCACACCAGATCGGTGGCGCACTGCACCAGGTTGAGGGGCTGGAGGGTGATCATGACCTCCACCGGAGCGTCGTCGGAGGTCACGACGAGCTGCGACGACGAGCCGATGTGCATGCAAGGCACGGTGCCCGTGTCGCTGCACGCCTGCCAGAAGGGATCCCAGTAGTCGGTGTGGAGGCTCGGGTAGCCGAGCACCGCCGGATTCTCGGGGAAGGTCATGGCGAAGCAGCCCTTCTCAGCCACCCGGTAGACCTCCTTGGCCGTCTCCTCCGCACTCCACAGAGCCGGCAGGGCCAGCGGCATGAACCGGCCCGGGTAGGCGCCGCACCAGTCCTCGATGTGCCAGTCGTTGTAGGCCTGGAGGGTGGCGAGGGCGAAGTCCTTGTCGTCCACGCTGGCGAACAGGCGCCCGGCGAACCCCGGGAACGACGGGAAACACATGGACCCGAGGATGCCCGCGGCGTTCATGTCCTTGATCCGCTCGTGCACGTCGTAGCAGCCGGGGCGGATCTGCTCGAAGGACGTGGGGTCGATGCCGTACTCCTCGCGGGGTCGCCCGGCGACCGCGTTGATGGCCAGGTTGGCGATGTCCTGGCCCTCGAAGGTCCACACGTCGACCCCGCTGCGCTTCCGGCGCACCCGAGGCGCCCGGTCCGCGTACTTGGCCGGCATGCGCCCGTCGAAGAGGCCGGGCGGCTCGACCACGTGGTCGTCGACGCTCACCAGGATCATGTCGTCAGCCCGCATCGGTCCTCCCCTCGGGCGTGTGCCCCGGACGGCGATCGTCTACTCTGAAGCACGGTTCACATTATCTGAACCGCCGTTCAGAGACCAGCGGGTCGAGCCGGACGGCGGACGACCAGGGAGGGGCCCGTCATGGCCGGGGCGTCGACGACCACACCAGTGGAGTTCAATCCGTACGCGCACGAGGTTCACGACGACCCCTTCCCCTTCTACGAGCGACTGCGGGAGGAGGCACCGGTCTACGAGAACCGTAAGCTCGGCTTCTACGCCCTCTCCCGCTACGACGACGTGCTGGCCGCCCTGCACGACCACGAGACGTTCTGCAATCGGTACGGGATCACCCTCGAGCCCAAGAGCCCCCTTCCGATGATGCTCACGATGGACCCGCCCGAGCACACGGCGATGCGCCGGCTGGTGAGCCGGGTCTTCACCCCCCGGCGGGTCGCCGACCTGGAGCCGAGCATCCGGGCGCTGTCCGCCAAGTACCTCGACCCTCTCGTGCCCGAGGGCCGCTGCGACCTCATCGGCGACTACTCGGCGAAGCTGCCCATGGACGTGATCTCGACCATGCTCGGAGTCCCACCCGACGACCAAGACATGCTCCGGGGCTGGACCGACGACATGATCCACCGGGATGAAGGCCAGCCCGAGATGACCGACCGGGGAATCGAGGCCGGGGCACGGCTCTACGAGTACCTGAGCGCGATGGTGACCGCGAAGCGGGCCCGTCCCGGTGATGACCTCACCAGCGCCCTGCTCGAGGCGTCGCTCGACGGGGAACGGCTCGGCGACCGGGACGTGGTGGGCTTCCTGCTCCTGTTGATCATCGCCGGCAACGAGACCACCACGAAGCTCATCGGTAATGCCGTGTACTGGCTGTGGCGCAACCCGGCCGAGCGGCAGAAGCTGCTGGATGACCCGTCGCGGATCCCCGATGCGGTCGAGGAGACCCTGCGCTACGAAGGGTCGACCCAACTCATGGCCCGCACCCTCACCCGGGACCACACCCTTCACGACGTGACCATGCGGGAAGGGAGCAAGGTGCTGCTGCTGCTCGGGTCGGCCAACCGGGACCCCCGGGTGTGGGACCGTCCGGACGTGTTCGACATCGACCGCGAGGGCCTCAATCGCCATCTCGGCTTCGGTCACGGCATCCACGTGTGCCTCGGCGCGGCGCTCGCTCGGCTGGAGATGCGCATCGCCCTCGAACACCTCCACGAGCGGATGCTGGACTACGAGGTCGATGAGGGGGGCATGGAGCGGATCCACTCCGGCAACGTGCGCGGCTATGCCCGCATGCCGCTCACCTTCCGCCCCGCCTGACCCCTTCCCCGCCTGAGCCATCGTGCCGCCCGCACCGCTTGAGCCGCCCGCACCCCTCGAACTGTTCAGCCCGGCGCGGCCCACGGCCGCGATCTCATGAACAGTTCGCAGGAGAACCGGAACTGTTCAGCCCGGCGCGGCCCACGGCCGCGATCTCATGAACAGTTCGCAGGAGAACCGGAACTGTTCAGCCCGGCGCGGCCCACGGCCGCGATCTCATGAACAGTTCGCAGGAGAACAGGAGGAGGGAGGTCAGCGCTTCTCGAAGGTGACGCCAACCGCCTCGGCGTCCCAGGTGGTGGGCGTCACCCCTTCCTCGCGCAGCTGGTACTTCAGTACCCGGCCCACGGGGTTGCGGGGCAGCTCGTGGCGGAACTCGATGTAGCGGGGCACGGCGAAGTACGGCACCCGCTCGACGGCCCAGCGGCACAGCGCCTCCTCGGTGAGCGTCGAGCCCGGTTGCAGCACCGCGGTGACCTTGACGTCGTCCTCACCGAGGGGGCTCGGTACCGAGTGCACCGCCACGTCGACCACATCCTCGTGGCCGAGGAAGATCTTCTCCATCTCGAAGCTCGAGATGTTCTCCCCCCGGCGGCGCAGGTAGTCCTTCTTGCGGTCCACGAAATAGAGGAACCCGTCCTCGTCGAGCCGCCCGAAGTCGCCGGTGTGGAACCACCAGTTGCGGCTGGCGGCGACGGTGGCTTCCGGGCGGCCCCAGTAGCCCTCGAACATGACGTGGGGCCGGCGCGGCCGGCAGACGATCTCGCCGATCTCACCGGTCGGGACCGGGTTGTCGTCGTCGTCGACGAGCAGCACCTCGAACTCCACGTCGTTGGGCCTGCCCGCCGCGCCCGGCGGGTTCACCTCGCCGGCGGGCAGTGAGGAGATCAACGACGCCTCGGTCACCCCGTAGCCCGCGCTGAAGGTCTCCACCCCCCAGCGGGTCGCGAATCGGGCCGAGATGTCCGGTGGCATCGGAGCCGCGGCGACCAACCGCAAGGTGGTGCCCTGGGCGGCGGGATGCTCCCGCTCGTCGTTCGCGATCAGCACCGCGAGCGTGCCGAGTAGTGAGGCGATGGTGCCGCCGGTGCGGGCAATGTCGTCCCAGAACCCCGAGACGGAGAACTTCCGGGCGATCGCCGATCGTCCACCGAGCAGCAGGGTTCCCACCACCGCGGTGGCCAGTGCGTTGAGGTGGAACATCGGCAGCGGCGTCCACACCACGTCCTCCGGGCGCCGGCCCCAGGTGCGAGCGATCTGGGCCGCCAGGTTCACCACGTAGTTGTGGCTCAGCATGCAGCCCTTCGAAGGACCGGTGGTGCCGGCGGTGTAGATGAACGTGGCCAGATCGGCCGGGCGCACCTCCACCCGGGGCGTACCACCCGCCCGATCGAGCAGCGTCGAGAGGTCGTGCTGGGGCACGCCGGTGATCTCGGCGGCGGGCTCGCCCTCCACGATCACCGCCCGCAGCTCGGGCAGGCCGCCGGCGACCTCCGCCGCCCGCTGGGCCAGATCGCCCTGCACGATGAGTGCCCGCGCTCCCGAGTCGGCGAGCTGGTGGGTGAGGAACTCGCCCTTGTAGGCGGTGTTGATCGGCACCGACACCGCCCCGAGGCGGGCCGCCGCGAACACGGTCACCACGCTGGCCGGCCCGTTCTCCAACAGCGAGGCCACCCGATCGCCACGCTCCACCCCCAGCTCGCCCAGGCTGGCGGCGAGCCGGCCGGCGGCGTCGGCCAACTCGGCAGCCGTGAACGCCTGGCCGGCGAGGTCGAGGAACGGCCCGTGCGGATCCTGCTCGAGCCGTGCATCGAGCACCTCGACCAGCGTGTGCTGCTCACCGGTGGTCCACGCCGCCCCTGCCATGGGCTGGCACTCTAGCTACGGGCCACCCCGGCCTTCCTGCTCCCGGCGCAAGCGTTCGGCGTCAGGCTCCAGCTCGAAACCCGGCGCCACCCCGTCGTCGAACTCGAGTGGCCGCATGGCCAGGTCGATGGCCGACCACAGCGTTCGCGAGAACGGGAAGAACAGGAACGGGGCCACCAGCGCAGTCAGCACCGTCGCGGCGGTGATCGGCACCATGGGCGGATCGGGATACGTCAAGCCGACCCCGATCAGCAGGACCAGCACCACCGCGGTCTGCACGACGCAGATGTTGATGAACCACGAGCCGAGCCAATGGCCGGGCACCCGCCGGAACCGCAGCCCGCAGCGCGGGCAGGCGGGCACCATCCGCACCCAGTGCACGAAGAGATGCCCCTCGTTGCACACCGGGCAGTGGCGGACGAGTCCCCGCCGCAACATGGTGGAGACCGGCAATGCCATGCGGGCCATTGTGGGCCGCCTACATCGCGATGGCACCTCGACGGCCCGGCCCAGGTCACGGTGCGGCCTGCTCGACCACCACGGGCGCGGTGGAGCCCTGGGTGGTGCCGTCACCGAGCAGAGGGGCACCCCAGCAGCCCACCCACCCACCTACCAGCGCGCACGTGCGGGAGCTGCCCACAGCGACGCCGGTGGCTCCCACGATCCCGGGCACGGCCACCGCCACCAGTGAAGTCGCGGTCGTGCCGTCACCGAGCTGTCCCTGGTCGTTGCGGCCCCAGCACCGCAACTCGCCGCCACCAACCAGGGCGCAGGTGTGGGACGGGCCGCTGTCGATTGCGGTGGCGCCGGATACCCCCACCACGGTGGTCGGCAACGTCGACGCCTCTCGGGTGCCGTCGCCGAGCTGGCCCACGTTGTTCGCCCCCCAGCATCGGACCTCGCCGGTGGCGAGCAGCGCGCAGCTCGAATCCGCGCCCAGGCTGACGTCGACCGCATCGCTGATGCCCTCGACCCGCACCGGGGCGGCGGCGTCCTCGAAGGTGCCGTCGCCGAGCTGGCCGGTGTAGTTGCCGCCCCAGCACCAGACCTCGCCGGACGCCACCGCGCACGAGTGGGCCGCCCCGGCTGCCACCGCGGTGGCACCACCGAGGCCTACCACCGCCACCGGGCCTGAAGGCTGGTCGGGGGTGCCGTCGCCGAGCTGGCCCATGTGGTTCGCTCCCCAGCACCACACCTCTCCGCCTGCCACCAGGGCGCAGGTGTGCCAGTGACCGGCGGCGACCCGCACCGCACCGCTCAGCCCGGGAACCGGCACCGGGGCGACCGACGCCTCGCCGTAGTCCTCGTCGCCGAGCTGGCCGAACTGATTCGAACCCCAGCAGGCCACCTGGCCGTCGCCTCGGACTGCACAGGCGTGGTGGAGGCCGACGGCGAGGGAGCCCGAGTCGCCGGCGCCCGCCACCGGCACCGCGCCGGGCGCATCGACGGTGGTGCCGTCACCAAGTTGGCCGAACCCGTTCGCGCCCCAGCAGCGCAGCCCCCCGGTGGCGAGCAACGCGCACGTGCTGCCACCGGCGGCGATCGCCGACACGCCCTCCAGGGGCGCACCCGGCTGGCGGTGGTACGCCACGACGTCCGCTATCAGGTGCGCGCTGCCCTGGTTGTTGTAGAGCGCCACCTTGCCGCCGGCCCCGACCGCCACCACCACCAGGTTCGCCACCGTCTGGCCCCCTACGACGTTCAGGTTCGAAGCCAGCGGCCGTGCCTGGCCCGCCGGCCATACGGTCACGAAGCTGCTCGCCGAGGGCTGGGTCACGGTCACGTTCAACACCACCGCCGTCGCCCACTCTGGCACTGGCGCGGAGCCGCCCCGCACCACCAGCTCGCGAACCTGGCCCGCACCCCACGGGGTCGAGAACCCACCCGTGCCGTCCCGGGAGTCCAGCACCCGGGTCGGGGTCACGCCCGTGAGCACGCCTCCGGTGCTCGGCGCGTAGTAACCCACGACGTCCGCGATCACGTGCACCGTGCCGTGGTTGTTGTAGATCGCCACCTGCCCGGAGGCGCCGACGGCGACGGTGACCAGGTTGGGAGCCGTACGCCCGGCGGTGACGTTGAGGTTCGACGCCAGCGGGCGCAGCCCCCCCGAGGGCCACACGGTGAGGTAGCTGCTGGCGCTGGGTTGGGTGGCGGTGACGTTGAGCACCACCGCGGTGGCGTCCGCGGGCACCGAGGTGGCGCCACCCCGGACGGTGAGCGTGCGGGTCTGGCCCGGCCCCCACGGGGTCGAGAAGCCGCCCGTGCCGTCACGGGAGTCCAGCAGCCGCTTCGGCGTCACCCCCGTGAGACGCCCGCCGCTGCCAGGCGCGAAGTAGCCGACCACGTCCGCGATCACGTGCACCGTGCCCTGGTTGTTGTAGATCGCTACCTTGCCGCCGGCCCCGACCGCTACCACCACCAGGTTCGCCACCGTCTGGCCCCCCGCCACGTTGAGGTTCGACGCCAGCGGCCGCGGCCGGCCCGCCGGCCACACGGTCACGAAGCTGCTCGCCGAGGGTTCGGTCACGGTCACGTTCAACACCACCGCCGTCGCCGGGTTCGGCACCGGCGTCGACCCGCCCCGCACCACCACCTCCCGACCCTGACCCGCACCCCACGGAGTCGAGAACCCGCCCGTGCCGTCACGGGAATCCAGCACCCGGGTCGGGGTGGTCCCGAAGAAGGTCCCGGGAGGCGCGGCGAGGGAGGCGAGCGGGGAGCGCAGGTCGACCGCGCCGGCAGTGCCAACGAGGCCCGGGGCGGCCTCGGCGCTCACCAGCCTCATCGCCGGTGGGCACCCCAGCGCGCCCAGGCACGCCAGGGCCGCGCACGCGACCATCGACACACGGACGTGCCGATCGCGCCGCGCCCGTGTCACGTCGAAGCGAGCAGGTCCGCCATGGTGTCGGCACAGGCGTCGATGCCGCCGAACGCGGGCTCCAGCGCGTAGGCCCGTTTGAAGTAGAGGTGCGCGTCGACCTCCCAGGTGTACCCCATCCCGCCGTGCACCTGGATGCAGCTCTTGCCGTTCCCGATCGCCGCCTCTGCGGCGGTCAGCTTCGCCGCGGCCACCGCGCGCTCGACGGAGCCGACCGCGGGGTCGTCGAGGGTCACCCCGGCGGCGTAGACCGCCCCGCGGGCCACCTCGACCCGGGTGAACATATCGGCGAGGAGGTGCTTGACCGCCTGAAACGCACCGATCGGCTTGTCGAACTGGACCCGCTCGCGGGCATAGGTCACCGCCAGGTCGGTCGCTGCTTCGGCGACGCCCAGGAGGAGACCAGCGACCAGTGCCGCACCCTGCTCACGTAGCTGCGCAGCCGTGTCAGGCCCTGCCAGCCGGTCGCCCTGGGGCAAGGGCTCGGTGAGCTCCCGCACGGGGGTGAGCGGATCGAGGGGGTGCGCGATCTCCCGGCTGGCGAGTGCGCCGGCGTCGACCTGCCAGACCCCCTCCGCGTCGACGATCAGCACGACATCGAGCGACCCGAGGTGCTCGACCAGACGGGAGGGGTCGTCGCGCTCGATGCCCCCCACCACGGTCTCGCCCGACGCCGCCCCCGGCACCAGACCGGCGGCGAGATGGGTCCACACCAGCGGTCCGGGCACCAGCGCCCGACCTAGCTCCTCGAACACCAGGACCGCATCGGCCCAACCGAGCCCCACCCCCCCGTCGGCTTCGGGGAGCCGCAGGGAGAACACCCCCATGTCCGCCAGCTCACGCCACAGGTCCCGGTCGAGCGCGCCGCCGTCGGCGAGGACACGGATCACCTGCATCGGCACCCGGCCCTCGCAGAAGTTGCGCACCCCCTCCTGGAGGGCCATCTGGTCGTCGGAGAGCTCGAAGTCCATCGGCGATCACCCCTTGGGGAGGCCGAGGATGCGCTCGGCGATGATGTTGCGTTGGATCTGGCTGGTACCGGCGGCGATGGTGAACGAGGTGGAGCGGAGTCGTTCCTCCACGAACACGCCACTGGGTAGACCGCCCAGGTCGTCACGGCTCAGCGAGGCCCGATCGAGCACCCGCATGGCCAGATCGGTCAGGCGCTGGAACAGCTCCGAGTAGTACACCTTCACCACCGAGCTGGCGGGGCCGGGGATGCCGTGGCGCTCCGCTTGGGCCAGGTTGCGCTTGGTCATGGCCCACAGGGCGTCCATCTCGGCTTGCAGGTGGCCGATCTCGCGGCGGATGGCCACGTCGTCCCACGCCGTGGCCGAGCGGCGGGTGACCTTGCGGGCCAGCGCGGCCAGCTCGGAGATCATCCGGTTGGTCTCCACCAGGTCCGAGATGAACCCGGTACCTCGCTCGAAGCTGAACGTCACCATCGCCACCCGCCAACCGTCGTTCTCCTCCCCCACCCGGTTGGCCACCGGCACCCGGGCGCCGTCGAAGAACACCTCGCTGAACTCGCTGGAACCGACGATGGTGCGGATCTCGCGGATCTCGATGCCGGGCGTGTCCATGGGGCAGATCAACCAGGTGATGCCCCGGTGCTTGGAGCCCGGGTCGGTGCGCACCAGCAGCTCGCAGTAGTCGGCCACCTGGGCGAAGGAGGTCCAGATCTTCTGGCCGGTGATGACGTACTCGTCGCCGTCACGCACCGCCCGGCACGACAGGGAGGCGAGATCCGACCCCGCGCCGGGCTCGGAGAAACCCTGGCACCAGACCTCCTCGCCCCGCAGGATGCGTGGCAGGTGCTCGCGCTTCTGCTCGTCGGTGCCCTCCGCCATGATCGTCGGGCCGCAGTGCAGCAGGCCGACGAAGTTCACCCCGATGTAGGGCGCGCCGGCGAGGGTGGTCTCCTCGAGGTAGATGAGCTGCTCGGTGAGCGTGGCCCCCCGCCCGCCGTACTCCTTGGGCCAGTTGATGCCCGCGTAACCGGCATCGTGGAGCATCCGCTGCCAGCCCGTGTCGTAGGCCCGGCGGGCGGGCCAGTCGTCGGGAGCCGGCTTGGGGGGCAGAGTGGGGAGCGCCTCGGCCAACCACTCCCGCAGCTCCTTGCGGAACTGCTGCTCGGCTTCCGTGTAGCGGAGATCCACCGGGTGCTCGGCTCCTCGTGCTCGCTCGGATCTGACGTCACGTTAGATCGTGGTGGAGCGAGGGAGGAACCGAGCGCGGCGGATCAGTCGTCGTTGGCGATCGTGCCGGTCCCCACGCTGCGGGCGATCACCAATCCTGAGCTGGGATCGCTGAGCACCACGGTGATCGTCTCGTCCGGCTCGATCACCGCGTCTGGGTACAAGAGCATCGACACGGCCTTCTTCCAGGTGCCCGGCCGGAACGTGATGCGCTTCGGCTTGGTGAGCAGGCGCAGGTCCGACCCGTCGGCCGTCCCGGCGTACACGCTGGCCACGGTGGTCTCGGCCACCGCCGTGGACGACAGCGTCACCGGCAGGATCAGCTTGCCGGCGCTAGTACCGCCGGTTCCCTCGTAGACGCGCACGTCACCGAGAGCCCAAGGCGTCGGTGGCGGACGCCACCGACGCACCGAGCTGTGCCACATCCGTGACCGGGCTGGGCGCGGGCGCCCGGCACAGGCTCACGCCGACCGGCCGATCTGACGGCAGGCCCTTCGCATCGCCCGAGGCCAGGTTGATCGTGAGCGTGCCCGGGCGATCGAAGACGTGGGTGAACTGGGCGCTGCGCAGCTTGCTCAGCGGATGACGGCCTGCACCTCCACCACCCGCACCGGCACGCTCGACGAACGCTCCAACACCCCCAGATCCCCCGCCTCACCCGTGCTCGCCACCCAACCCACCGCAT